>JAPUKJ010000001.1 GCA_027295705.1 Ignavibacteria bacterium
AGGATGATGTGTTGAAGGCGATTCCGGTTATCGTTTTGACGACTTCCAAAGAAGAGCGAGATAGAATCGAGAGCTTTAAGTTAGGCGTTGCAGGCTATATGATTAAGCCGGTTGACTATCAACAATTTGTAGAGGTGATTCGTGCGATTGATCTGTATTGGACGCTGAGCGAATTGCCGGATTGAGATTTTCAATGGGTTGAAATCGAAAATACGAAATTATGGAAAATAAGAGATGAAAGACACCAAAACCAGAGTTTTATTAATCGAAGATGATCAGATTGATCAGATGGCTTTTAAGCGATTCGTTAAAGCTGAAAACCTTTCATACGACTATATAATAGCCGGGTCTGTGTCAGAAGCGAAGAGCGTTTTAGATTCCGAAAAATTCGATATTGTGATTCTGGATTATTTACTTGGCGATGGCACGGCATTCGATCTTTTTGATTCAATCATAGACACCCCAATGATTTTCGCCACTGGGGTCGGTGATGAAGAACTCGCCGTTAAAGCGATGAAAGGCGGTGCATACGATTATCTGGTAAAAGATTCGGGACGCAATTACCTCAAAGTTCTGCCCGTAACTGTGGAAAATGCAATCAACCACAATAAAGCCAAAAGGGAGTTGGAGGAGAAAACCCGGCAGTTGGAATCGGTGCTCGATTCCACAGGCGATGCCATCGCGATGTTCGATCTCAAGGGAGGTCTGCTGTTTGCCAACCGCTGGTACCAGAAGATGTTTGAATTCACCGATCAACAACTCAGGGAGATGTCAACTGAGCAGATGCGCCAACAGATGAAGGAATTTTTTCAAGAACCAGATCTCTTTGACGCCGCGGAGAACTCATTTCTCGCCAATCCTGAGAAGGTGTTTGAAGACGTCACCGAGCTCAAGCTGTCTGAACGTCGGATGGTCTACCGATTCACGGCACCGGTGCGTGACGCCGAAGAAAACGTCGTTGGACGAATTTTGGTCTATCGGGACATTTCTAAAGAACTCGAACTAGATCAGATGAAAGCTGAGGTCAGTCGGTTACGCGCAGAACTTGAAATGGAATATGCCTTTGACAACCTCATCGGCAAGAGCCGGAAAATGCGCGAGATGTTCGCACTGATGCAGCAAGTGCTCGAAAGTGATATTACGGTCCTGATTCAGGGAGAGAGTGGTACAGGCAAAGAGCTTGTGGCAAAAGCCCTTCACTTTAACAGTTTGAGAAAAAAGGGGCCTTTTATCCCTGTCAATTGCGCTGCAATTCCTGAGAATCTGATTGAGAGCGAATTCTTTGGGCATGAGCGTGGCGCCTTCACAGGGGCAAACACGAGGCGTATCGGCAAATTTGAGGCTGCAAATAAAGGAACCATCTTCCTTGATGAAATTGGTGAAATGCCACATTTTCTTCAAGCCAAGTTGTTGCGAGTCCTCCAAGAGCGGGAGATCCAACGTGTCGGCGGCACAGCCATCATTCCCGTCGACGTGCGAATTATTTCAGCAACTAATAAAGATCTAAGCGCCGCCATGAAAGCGGGGGAATTTCGCGAAGATCTGTTCTACCGTCTTGCGACTTTTCCCATTCTAATTCCGCCACTCAAAGAACGCCGTGACGACATCCCATTGTTGGCGGAACACTTCTTAAAGAAATACACAGCAAGGATGAGCAAACCAATCAAAGGAATCTCCGCAAAGGCGTTGCAAATGTTAGTGAGCTACGACTGGCCCGGCAATGTTCGTGAACTCGAAAACGCAATTGAACGCGCCACTCTATTGGAGGCGTCGGCAATGTTACAAGCTAGCAACCTACCACCACAGATTCATTCCGCTCACCCGCAAATTTATACCTCCACACCTGAAAACGATCAAACCACGTTCCTCCAAATTCTTTCCCTTGAAGACGCTGAAAAGCAGGCAATTGTCCAAGCTCTTAAAGCCACGGGCAATAATATCCAGCAGAGCGCTAAGGCTCTGGGCATCGGCCGAGCAACCCTCTATCGGAAATTAGACAAATATCGTCTGCTTGAAAATAGGTCGCCAGAAAATTTGTAACCTCCTTCCCTCTCCCTTATGTATTCTCAATAGGTGTCCTATATTGAAACATGGCAGATATTGAGACACTCCCCTCTGCTTGTCAAACCATCCCCCATATCATCCGCCGATAATTCCCTTTACACTTCCACAGTGTCATATTTTGGTACACCAACCCCTCCGTCTGTCAATTCCTCGAAACGGATAGCATATATCACCCAGAAGTTCAATCATATCAGGAGTCTAAGCCTGTTTGGAATCTTCGTTGATTAAGCTGGCACGGTTTCTGCGTTTGTAGAGCGACGATAGAAAAACAACGCTTCGGCAATCAAGCTGGAAGCAGAATTAAAAACCAATCACCAAGTGAAACTTATCCAGGAGATAAAACAATGAAACGCACTATTCTCGCAACAAGCTTAGCAACATTGACTCTCGCATTAACCCTTATGTTTGGCATCGTCTCACATGCTGCCACAACTGGTACGGATAATCAGAATGTCAGTGCCAACGTGACGTCAACGTTAGAACTCGCGGTTCCTTCGGATTTGGATTTTGGGAATCTTGACATTGGTGATAATGAATCAGGAAACCAAGGCGTCTTAGTGAAAAGTAATGTTTCCTACGGTATCCAGATTAAAGCCGACCGAACAGATATGACGGAATTTACAACAGCAACCAGCACGTATGGGACAACCACGCTTGTCGAAGCATTCGAGTGGGAAGAAGCCGCTAGTGGTTCGTATGCAGACATTTCCACGTCAAATGCAAGCGTTGTCTCCGCTGCACCTGCAACCCCTCACGCAGGGACAATAACGAATGTCAAGTACAAACAGGAAGCGAAATTCGATGATGAACCACTCGGTACTGGCATTGAGTATCACATCATCATTACTTTTACCGCCACACAAGGCATCTAACTAATTATCGGTTACTGGTTCAAACTTAAACAAGTGGAGGGTTAGGGGGAATGAAGGATTCAATTCCTCCCAGCCCTCTATTTTTTACCCAGAAATCTCAAGGTATCTGAGTGACTACACCAAAGGAAAATAAAACAATGAAACACATCTTTTTTGCGACATCTGCTTATATATCATCCTGTTTAAATCGCATAGCAGCCCCTTGTCGATATCTCTTGGTCGCCGTTACTATTCTGTTTCTCACGAGTGAAGGGGTGCTAGCAGGAATTCGCATTTCCCCCGCTCGTATTGAAACAACGGTGACGCCGGAAAACCACACCTTCCCGCTGACCATTGAAAATTCAGGCTCAAACCCGCTACGTGTTGAGGTGTCCGCTGTTCAGCTGACACAGAAATTAGATGGTTCACCCTTATTTGATGAATCGAAAGAGGGGTATGAATATGGCGATCGATTGGTCAAATTTAGCCTCACCGATTTTATTATGATGCCCAACACGAAGCAGACCGTGATTGCGGATGTTCAAATTCCAGCATATTCATCTCGCGGGGCTTATGCTGCCGTGTTTTTTACAGCAAGCAGCGTTATGGGTGAGGTCCAACACGTTTCATCGGTGATACGTGTGACGACCATCATGCTACTGAAATTCGGTGAACAATCCCAACCGCAAGGCGAGTTGACGAATGTTGAATTAATCCAAAGCGAGCCAGGTCAGCCAATCCGCATCCTATCTACATTTCTGAATCAGGGAGATGTTCACATTGCTCCCCGCGGAACAGTCATGATTTCTGACGCAGCAGGTCAAGAACACAGCCGCGTCCCCATCCAATCCGCCAATACTTTGCCGGGTTACTCTCGTCAA
>JAPUKJ010000010.1 GCA_027295705.1 Ignavibacteria bacterium
ACACACAGGTCAGCACCTTTGAAATCCACCGAAAGAGCCTCGACAATGCCCCTCTTCGAGCGAGGATGCCCCTCCCATCACTTCGGTGCTACCTTAATCCGGTCTAACAGTCGCTCCCCAATTAGTGCCTTTTGTTCCACTTGCCTACCTTCAAATTCAAAATTCCTAAATTCTCTCCCTTCCTCTAGCGGCCTACCTTCAAAAACTAAATTCTCAAATTCTTTTCTCGCCAAAATAGGCTGACCTCAAAAGCCGACTTTTCAATCTGTAATTTGTGACTGTGGAGATTACTTCCTTTACTCCATCCCCCATTTCATATTTCGAGGGTGGCTCCTCGGACAAGAAAAAATTGCGATGCCGACCGCGCTGGAACTAGCGAAATAGTTCAACGGCCAGCGAGCTGCATTGGAAGCATAGTGCGGAAAGCACACCTGCTCCTGCACCTCTCCCGGTTTGGATCATTCAGTGGCACTACCGAATGGTGTTGCGCTATCTGCTGATTTTGAACGAAATATGTACAAACTTTGTTTTAGATTTACCAAGGCTAAGAGTTCGGGGCCAATTAAGTTGAGAATTGTCGTGCAGGCGACAATCAGGACTGAATTGTTTTGGAGTGGTGGCAGGAGGAACCACGCTTTATGTTCACTAAAATACCTGCAGTTTTTCTCTTAATGTTAAGTCTAGTGTCTCATCAATCAGTTCGGGCTCAAGCATGTTGCTCTGCAGGGACTCCTTTGTTGAGCTCACTTGAACTTCCTTCAACTGCAAGAGGCAACCTGCAGTTCGCGTTGACTTACGAGTACAACGCGCTGCGAGACGTTTTGTCGGGCACCAGAACTCTTGAAGACGATGCCCGACGCCGGGTTACACACTCCGTATTGCTCGAGACGAGCTATGGTCTTTCATCCACGTTCTCGGTGAGTGCTCTGTTGACGCTCGTTCAGCAGGAACGAAGGATTGCGTCCCCATTCGACGGAACGGAATCTCAGTTGAGCGTTCGGGGTATAGGTGACGCAGTCGTGCTGGTCAAGCACAGTCTTGTTCCTCTCAACATTTTTTCTCAGCTGGAAGTCACCATTGGTGGCGGCGCAAAAATTCCGCTAGGGTCGTCTACACTGACGTCTGGCGGCATTTTACTTCCGGCGGACATGCAGCCCGGGACTGGCGCCTGGGATGGAATCCTGTGGGCGTACGGGTCTAAAGGATTTCTCCCTACTGTGCCAGTGAATATCTTTGCCACGGCCTCCTACCGCTTCACCGGAACGAACGATCGCTTTGGAGTGGATCACGAAGCGTACGAGTTTGGCAATGAATTCATAGCATCAATTGGAGCTGGATATAGAACCGATATGTTTCTTGACTTCTCATTGCTTGCTCGCTATCGTCACACAACGCCTGATGAGTTTGGTGGGTCGAGTATTCCAAACACAGGGGGAGACTGGTTTTACATCATCCCTGGAATAAATGTCAAGTCGAAAGGCAATCTTACGTTTCGAACTTCAGGACAAATTCCGGTCTATCGCAACCTGAAAGGGACTCAGCTTACAACCAGCTTCACGGTATCGCTAACGGCCTTTTACATTTTGAGCTAGCTAATTCCACAATCGTTTGCAGGTGGGTGCCATAGGACAGCAAGAACTTTCAGGACTTTAATTCGGTGAAAGGAGGAGACGTATGCACATACAAGGATGTACTTCGTTGATAACAATTGCTCTTTATCTCGCTCTTGTGGGTTGTGAGAATTCAACCGGGACTGACCAAGTCACCGGAGATTGGCTGATTCCCCAGGATCAGATCTTTGACGGCGGCCCAGGGAAGGACGGTATTCCCGCGTTGACCGATCCGGACCTTACGGGGGCTACTGGCGCAACGTACCTTGCTGATGCCGACCTGGTTATCGGAGTGAAAATGGGGAATGAAGTTCGCGCATATCCACATCCTGTTCTAGACTGGCATGAGATTATCAATGATGATGTCAATGGGACCCAGTTCTCAATTACGTATTGCCCATTGACGGGGTCAGGTATCGCCTGGAACAGGCTGATCAATGGAACACCGACAACATTTGGCGTTTCTGGCCTTCTGTACAACACAAATCTGATTCCTTATGACCGCGCGACAAATAGCAACTGGTCTCAGATGAAACTCCAGTGTGTTAACGGTCCGTTGAGTGGGACGATCATTTCCACTTACCAGATTGTTGAGACAACATGGGCAACCTGGAAGGAAATGTATCCCCAGACGAAAGTTGTTTCTTCAAACACGGGCTATTCCCGTCAGTATGGGCAGTACCCTTATGGGAACTACAGAACAAATAGTTCTCTCCTGTTTCCGATCAGCAACGATGATACTCGATTGCCCAGAAAGGAGCGCGTCCACGGGGTGATTGTGGGAGACAAGACGAAGGTCTACCGAATCAACACATTTTCCGATGACATTGAGACAGTAAACGACACCTTCAATAGCGTCTCTCTCGTGGCCGTAGGCAGCAGCGGGAAGAACTTTATCGTGATATATGAGCGGCAACTTGGAGACGGAACCGTGTTGACTTTCTCGCCTGTACAGAGCGTTTTGCCAGTTGCAATGGTGGATAATGAAGGTACAAGGTGGGATGTTTTTGGAAAGGCGGTGGACGGTCCGCGCGCCGGGTCAAAACTAGAACCAATGCGCTCTTACACCGCATATTGGTTCGCATGGGGAGCTTTTTTTCCCGACGCAGAGATTTACTAGCCTATTTGAGTATAGCATTTCGGAGGGTCCGAACCGCGAACCCTACCTGAATCCACATCATTTCACAATCGCAAACAATGAGTGTCACTCAGAAGAAAAAAAGGCCCAACAAGTGTTGGGCCATGATTAGGATAGTACTTACTTCAACAAAAGCAACCTCTTCGTATCAACAAAATCTCCAGCCTGAATCCGGTACAAATACATACCGCTGGCAAGACCTTCTCCGTCAAACTCCACGTGATATGACCCAGCTCCTTTTTCTTCATTCACAAGCGTTGCCACTTCCTGGCCGAGGAGGTTGTAGACTTTAAGTGTTACGTACACATCCTTTGGCAATTGGTAGCGTATTGTTGTACTCGGGTTGAAGGGGTTGGGATAATTCTGTTCCAACCGAAATGTTGCCGGACGATCAAGAGTCAACGGACTCACCACGGACGTCACGCCGCCTGTTGTTGTATGCAAAATCGTACGCGCAGTAATCGCCCAGCCATCCGTTTGCGATGCGAATGAAACTCCTGTGGGCGCTTCAGGTATAGCAAGCGGCTGCAATGTCCATGTCTCGCCCAAATCCGTGCTGTGTTTCATGCGTCTATATCCGGTAAACGGATCCGGCACTCCATGTAACGACCACACTCTTGCACCCGCGATGCTGAAGTTGTTGAATGCAACCTGCACGCCGCTCGTTGTCTTCAGAGTCCAGCTCATACCGGCGTCCGTGCTCTTGTAAATTCCGTTGATCGTCACTGGCGCTTCGATACCAATGCCTAGAA
>JAPUKJ010000100.1 GCA_027295705.1 Ignavibacteria bacterium
TATTGACATTCTAGAACGAAATTCTACGACCAAATTCGAGGAAGTTCGAGGACTGTCATTTTTGAGCGATGGACAGATTATTAACAATGAGCAACGGGAGCCCACAGATCCAAATCTCTGGCCCCCGTTACCGTATCATAAAGTTCCTGGAGAACGGCATATTGGCAGAACGTATCTGGGCACAAGAACAGCTGCATACTACTCCAGCGCTGGATGTCCGTTTCTTTGCGGTTTTTGCGCGATTGCAAGCATTTACCAGGCACGCTGGGTTGCCCGGGCACCCGACGGCGTCGCTGATGATCTGATGGAACTGCAGCGACGGTATGATATCAACGCAGTAGAATTCTTTGACGAGAACTTCTTCACGAAGGAAAAGCGCACTCACGAATTCTCCGAAAAAATTATCGGACGCGGAATCGCATGGTGGGGAGAAGGCAGACCGGATACAGTTATGGCCTATTCGGACGACACTCTACAGGCTATGAAACGTTCAGGGTGTAAGATGATATTTTTTGGCGCTGAATCAAGTTCTGAGGAAGTGTTACAGAGAATGCATAAGGGTGGTACACAGACCCCTGATACGGTTTTGCAACTTGCCGATCGTCTCAAGCACTTCGGCATCGTACCGGAATTCTCCTTTGTCATTGGAAGTCCCAGTGACGATATAGACGTAGACATTGACCGAGACATCAAGTTCATTCGAAGGATTAAAGAAATTAATTCGGCCTCGGAGATTATTCTTTACATGTACGCCCCAGTTGTATTCGAGGACTCAGAGCTATCTCACGTCGCCCATGACCACGGATTCCAGTTTCCAAGAACACTTGAAGATTGGATGAAACCCAAATGGCAGAAGTTTGACTTGCGAAAAACTCCGGCAATCCCGTGGATCAAGCCGCGGCATTATCGGAAGATTCGAAGCTTTGAACGCGTCTTAAACGGATATTACCCTACAGCAACGGACTTAAAGCTAACCAAATTTCGACAAACGATACTTCGTGCTGCCAGCAAATGGAGATATCAAACATCCACGTACCAGTTCCCGTTAGAGATTATGGTGCTCCTACGTATGTTCCACTATCGGCAGCCCGAACTGGAAGGCTTATGATGCAACGACTTGGATCCTTTAAGGGTCTCGCGACATCTGTCAAGAAGATCGTAACACAGACCCCCCCTACTCTTGATCCTTTTGAAGCATATCAGCTGTGGGCTGATACATATGACAACACAGGGGATAATGCTCTCCTCTTTGCTGAATTTTCTGCAGTTCGCCCGCTGATCGGGTCTTCCCTACGTAATGGAAAATCGATTCTTGACGCGGGCTGCGGGACGGGCAGATACTCTGACTTACTTCAGCGATCGCAGCCCCGAACTCACGTGGCTATTGATTTTGCTCCAAAGATGATCGAGAAATTACGAAGCAAGATATTACCAGAGTCATCCATCTTTCCGGAGATAGCTAGACTCGAACAGCTGCCTCTAAAGGATGAGACGTTCGACTTCGTTCTTTGTACGCTCGTATTAGGACATGTAGTTGAATTGAATCGAGCTGTTGCGGAACTTTCGCGCGTACTCTTGAGCGGCGGTACTATGATTATTTCATGTTTTCATCCGTACGGAACACTGCTGGGCTGGGATCGGAGTTTCCGGCTTCACAATGCCTCAAAGCGGAACTCCTGGGTTTCTGCAAAGTACTATCGCCATTTGCACTCAGACTATTTTAGTGCATTTCAAACGGCCCATCTGAAGGTAGTCAAAATGTTGGAACCAGTTATTGGTGAACCAATCAAGCCCTTCTACGATCGAGCAGGGCGATTGGATCTTTACGAACGTTTTAAGGGCTACCCTCTTCTCCTGGTTTTTCTGATTCTCAAGCAATGAGCCAGAGATATTTGCTCCATGGGGCAGGAATCGTAACGGCAGGAGAGACCTTCCAAGCTGATCTTCGCGTTCGGAACCGTCGAATCTGTGAGATTGGATCTGGATTGAGACCAGGCAGCAGTGAACTGCAACTTGATTGTTCAGGACACTTCATATACCCGGGCCTGATCAATTCACACGATCACCTTGCGTTCAATCTCTTCCCGCGACTTGGAGAGCCACCGTACGAAAATTCCTATGAATGGGGAAGAGATCTTCATGCCAAATGGAATTCTACAATTGAATCTATCCAGCGCATTCCACTACGTTGGCGCCTTGCTTGGGGTGCGTGGAAGAATCTATTGTCAGGTATCAGTCTCGTCATCCACCATGATCATTACTCTCTGCACTTCCTCTCGCGTTTCCCGATAGAAGTATTTCGCCGGTATACATTTGCTCATTCCATGCAGTTCGACCCCGACCTAAGGGATGCACTGGCCCGACGAAAACGAGGAGCTCCTTTCATGATCCACCTTGCAGAAGGAAAGGATGATGCTTGTACAGCTGAAGTAAAATCTCTCAACGAAGTAGGCGGCCTTGATGAGAGAACCGTGGCTGTGCACGCCGTAGGGATTACTGAAGATGACATTCGACTGCTTCAAAAATCGAGAGCATCCGTTGTATGGTGTCCTTCCTCAAACATCTTCCTTTTTGGAAAAACCGCTCCTGTGATGTCACTCTGTGGCAGAGTGCCGCTTGCGTTAGGGACGGATTCTACATTGACAGGCAGCCTCACTCTGTTCGATGAAATGCGAGCAGCACGCAAAGCTTCATCCCTCTCCGCAAAAGACATTTTTGCACTCGTCACAGAAGCGCCTCGACGGATCTTTGGACTAGCATCTGATGCAGGAACTCTCTGTCGAGAAGGGTCCGCTGACCTGTTCATGCTGCCGGATAGTTCCGGAGACCCTTACGAAACGGTCTTGGCTGCAAACCCTGGTACTATCAGCCTGTCGATGAAAGGAGGCCGGCCTGTCTTTTTTGACCCCGCGCTTTTTCCTCATCTAATTAATGGCCGAGGAGGTATGGACATCACGCTAGAGGGGAAAGGAAAATTCATAACCGATAACGATTTCCCGCGGCTCTACAAGAATCTACGTCCATACCTTGGTCATTATTCATATCTGGATGTGAACTAGTTATGGAATTCGTATGTCCATCTTGTAAGAATAACCTCACAACACAGCGCCAAGGATGGCTTTGTACACAGGAAAGTATCTTATTTGAGATAGAAAATGCAATTCCAAGTTTCATACTGCCGAGTCGCAAATCAGCAGTAGAAAAGTTCTTATTGACGTATCAGGAGACTCGCAGACGCGAGGGTTGGGGGAATACAGATGTAGAATACTATCGCGCCCTACCTTATCACGATCAGTCTGGCAACCACAAACGATTATGGCGAACAAGGTCTCGCACCTTCGACTGCTTCATAGAACATTTACAGACTCGACGCGCAAATTCTCATAGACGGATTCTTGATATTGGTGCGGGAGACGGTTGGATCTCTTTTCAACTTGCAAAAAGAGGATTTGAGATGATTGCTCTTGATATCAATATGGATCCACTTGACGGTCTTGGTGTTCTTTCCAGAATGCAAGCGAGCGACCGTGCGAACATCACTCCCGTGAGGGCAGAATTTGACTATCTCCCGTTTCCACCCTCAAGCGTTGATATCATTGTGTTCAACTCGTCTCTGCACTATTCGCGTGATATTCTCCAGACCCTGCGGAAATCCATGGCACTGTTGCGTGAGCACGGAGTTTTGTACACTCTTGATTCTCCAATCTACAGAAATGCCGAAAGTGGCAAGATGATGATTCAAGAGCGGAGGGAAAAACTTCAGGAACAATACAGCATAACGATTGGTGACGAGTTTGCAGGAAATTTTCTTACGTTCGGTTTGCTTGATCAGATCCAACCGAACTACCGCATCGAATACTTGACTCCTCACTATGGATTCACATGGAAAGTCCGTCCACTCATCGCAGCAGCCCTGAAAAGACGTGAGCCTGCAACTTTCAAGGTGATTGCTATCAGCGCTAACAGATAAATCAACCCTTCTCGAAGGTCATGAACATTAAGGCACTCCTCAATACATTATCTTCACACTCCCATACCCTTCCGATTGTGATTCTCTATGTGACGGAGGGATGTAACCTGCAATGCATCACGTGCTCCTACC
>JAPUKJ010000101.1 GCA_027295705.1 Ignavibacteria bacterium
GCAGCCTCAACTAAGAGAGACGGATCAAGCGCCTCGGCAAATGCAACCAGACGACCGCAAGCTAGCCCCGACTTCCGTACCTGATTTCAGCGGAGAACGTGCCTTCAAGCTTCTCACAAAACAGACTTCGTTCGGGCCACGAGACCCGAACTCCCTGGGTCACGAGAAATGCTTGAACTATCTCATCGCCGAGCTGCGCAACTCGGCAGACGACGTGCGCTTACAACATTTCACTCATCCGGGCTATGATGGCAAGCTACTCAGGCTCACAAACATAATTGCAACATTCAATCCCGATGCGAGTGCAAGAATCCTGCTCTGCGCACACTGGGATTCGAGGCCGCGAGCTGATTGGGACGAGGACTTAGATCGGCGAAATGAGCCTATTCTCGGAGCTAACGATGGAGCAAGCGGTGTTGCTGTGCTTCTCGAGCTTGCCTCGCTTATGAAGGAACAATCCCCGCGGGTAGGAGTGGACATTGTGCTGTTTGATGGAGAGGATTATGGATTGGAAGGAGATCTGAAGAACTACCTCCTCGGGTCACGTTATTTTGCAGAGAACAAGCGTGCAGATTATGTTCCGCGCTTCGGCCTAGTTCTTGATCTGATTGGAGATAAACTCTTGGAGATTCCTAGAGAGGAAACCTCCGAGAAGTATGCACCTGATATCGTTGACTTGGTGTGGGGAAAGGCAAGGGAGCTTGGGTACTACCAATTCGTAGACGAAATCGGAGAAGCTGTCACTGACGACCATATCCCACTGAACGAAGTCGGCATCAAAACAATCGACCTTATCGATTTCAATTATCCCGATCAAACCAACCGCTACTGGCATACGCATCAGGACACACCAGACAAATGCAGCGCAGAAAGCCTTGAAGCTGTCGGTACCGTCGTGACACACGTTGTGTACACGCAACTCCCCTGAATCATGCCCAAATCGTACATTGAGCTGCATATCATTGCGGACCAATCGCTCAGAGAAAAATTGATCGGGGTCATGTCGCAGCTCGGAATAGAGGGTTTCTGGGAGGATGAGACAGCCCTCAAATGTTACGTGCGCAGTGAGCGATGGAGCCCCGAAATGTTAAATGAACTTCAACAGATTGCGAATATCGTGGCTCGTTCAAGCAGCTCGGTTCTCCCAAGAATCTCAACAAGACTCCTCGAGGACCAGAATTGGAATGAAGAATGGGAGAAAACTATCCAGCCTATCCAGGTGACGGACCGTATCGTGATAAAGCCGACCTGGCAAGAATACAAGGCCTCACCTGAACAGATCGTGCTGACAATTGATCCGAAGATGGCGTTTGGCACCGGCTACCATGAAACAACACGCCTCTGCCTGAAGGTTGTTGAACAACACATTAAACCGGGCATGTGCTTGCTGGATATTGGTACTGGAACAGGTATCCTTACGATCGCGGCGGCAAGACTTGGAGCCAAGCTAGCCGTGGGAGTCGATAAGGATGAGTGGTCGTACGTCAACGCAATGGAGAACGTGCGTCTCAATCATGTTGAAGATCGCGTTAGAATAATCCATGGCGAGCTCTCATCAGTCGGCGAGGTGAAGTTCGACATAATCACCGCTAACATTCAGAGGAACATTATCGAGCAATTACTCAAAGAAATGAAAAATAAACTGATGAAAAGCGGAATGATGATCCTCTCAGGTTTGCTCTTGCCGGACAAAGAGCCAATACGACAAAGGCTAAACGCTTTGGGCTTGGAAGTGTGTGAAGAGCCGATAGAAAATGAGTGGATTGCCCTCGTTGCCCGCGTGACTCACAGCAGACGAAACTCCGGACAACGCTCATTGAAATCCGCAATCCCCAATCCGAAATCCCCTCATGAAGATTGCCGTCATTGATATCGGGACCAATACGGTGCTTCTGCTTATCGCCCAATTTGACGCAAATGGTCACATCACCCCATTAGTTTACGAGCAGCGTGTCCCCAGACTTGGCAAGGCGGTAGACGCTCAGAAGAATCTTCAGGTTGATTCAATGGCGAGGGTTGTTGAGGTGTTGGAAGAGTACAAAAAGATAATGTCACAATTTGAACTTGTGAATACCATCGTTTGTGCGACAAGTGCGGTTCGAGACGCACAAAACAAAGAGCAGTTCGCAGAATTGATCCAGCAAAGGGTGGGACTAGATCTGGAAATTTTGGACGGAGAAGAGGAAGCGCTGTGGACTTACAGGGGAGCTATCAGTGGCCTTCCGGGCATTTCAAAGGCGACCGTAATCGACATAGGAGGCGGCAGCACCGAGATAACCACCGGGGATCAACATAACGTCACCAACAGCATTAGCCTCGATATTGGTTCCGTTCGAATGACCGAACGCTGGTTTGAACACGATCCTCCTTTGCCAGTCGAACTTGACACCGCCGCTGAAAAAATCAAAACTGAACTAGCCAACATCAAGAACCTTCGTCAACCCGGTTCAACACTCGTCGGTGTAGCAGGCACAGCGACTTCTCTTGCAATCCTTGACCAAGGCCATCACGAATTCAGCATCGGCGCCGTCACGCAGTATCAACTGACAAGAGACTCGGTTCATTCACTTCTCACAAAACTGAAAGGCATGCGTGCAGCGGAAATCAGAAAGCTCTCGGCTGTCATGGAAGGACGAGCGGACATAATCATCGCAGGCGCGCTGATCCTTTCTCAGGTTATGACTCACTACAAGTTCGATGAAATGGTTGTCAGCGAGCGAGGAGTGAGATATGGGTTGGCTA
>JAPUKJ010000102.1 GCA_027295705.1 Ignavibacteria bacterium
AAATAGTTCTGCATCGGCGGATACCAAAACCGAGTAGAAATAGCGTCCTTTCTTTTCATACAGAAAGTCATTCCCAAAAATCGAGAGCAGACTGAATACGGTAATTAAAACAATCGCAATATGACGCTTTGAGTACAGCCATAGGTGCAGAGAATCAAACGTTCCTGTCCCTTTTTTCAGCGTCTGTTCTCCTAGAAAGCAATTAACTTCGGTAATCATCGGACTGACATCTCGTAGTGGTATTGCTGGAGGTCAACATTTATGAGTTCGGACGTCCGGACATTGCTTCTTGTGTAGCGACCTGCGACAAGGTCGGAGACACATGTTCGGAGTCTGTTTTCGTGCCATCGGTTTATGCCGGCAGGCGTGCAAGAGTCGATACATACTATGGCCTGATCGATGACTCTTTTCATCTTGGGTGAGTGTATTAGAGTCCACGGATTCACTGAATCCCTAGCCGAAAGGAAGTTTGTTCGTCTTTTGATTGAAACAGTCCAAGCGGATAGACTTGAATTCTCTCTTCTGCTGTACGGCATCTGTTCGAGTATCCGCGCATTGATGCCTGGTGAGGCAAACGTGAGAATACTAGAGAGAAAGGTTTTCGGCTCCCGCCGGAACAATTCATAAGGTAGAACCAGAACGTTAGCAGCACCAAATAGCCCCATATAATGGCGGATTAGACGGTCGTAAGCGAAATGGGCGAGGTCAAATAGAGGAACCCTCCTCTTCTCTGGTGGCTGTAAGTAGTCGGCAATGGAGCACATGCCGCCGACGCGGACGTATTGTTTGTAAACGGAAAGAATCATGCTTTTCTGCTCACGTATGACAATAAGAATTTTGGCGTTTGGGAAGACTTGTTTTAGTCGATCTGCGGTTTGCTTGCTGTCATAGCCGCCGGAATGAGGATTTCCTGAGAGTCTCTCTGAGGAGACTGCCATAGTAAAGCTTTTCGATTCTTCTATAGGCGTCTCGTGGAGGAGGTCTGCTCGGCATTGTTCGGAGTCAAAGTCAAGAGCGTTCGGATATATGAGTTTATGAGCAAGGAGGGATCGTGGGACGGGGCAAATGAAAGATGCGTTGGAGTTCTGAAATACAAACTTTTGGAGCCAGGAAGTGGCCGTTTTGTGATACCCAATGTGGATCAACGGTGACACCATTGCAATTCGAGGCTAGGTGCGGTTCGTCGACGAGTCACACTCACAGAGTCTGACTGTGCTCGCGTCAACGCCGTTCTTAGCTTTCCGGGAAGGAAGAAGGAGAACATCCATGTCCGCTAACTCAAAGCCGGTGTATCGATGACGAGGGTCAATCAGTTCGAGAGGTGAGTTCCGAGCTCGTTTTATAGGCATGGCAATAGGACCCCGATCAAAGGTCTTCCAAGATTTGCAGGTACTTTTTGGCTACCGAACGAATATCATGATCTCTCAGAATCCGCTCTCTTGCCTGCTGTCCCATCCAGCTTCGCAAGTTCTGAGAAGAAAGTACTTCCACTGCCTTTTGGGCAAGTTGATCAGGAGCCTCTGGTTCGACGATATAACCTTCCCTACCATGTCTAACCAGATCGTCGGTAATATTGCGGATTCGCGCAGCGACCACGGGCAAGCCACAGGACATCGCTTCTAGAAGAGCATTCGGACAGCCTTCACGCCTCGATGGAAACAGAAGCAGGTCAGAGACCTGAAGATATTTTTCGACACTCCCTGTAAATCCTATACGGAAAATGGTCCTTGAGAGCTCATGTTCTTCAATCTTGCACTCGATACTGTTTATGAACTTTTTCTCCGCTACATTTCGATACTTGTCTCCCTCTGGTCCTATCAGGAGAAGGCGGGCGTTGGGCACTTGAGCAACGATTCGCTTCCACGCCTTGATAAGGATGTCGACCCCCTTGCGGTAGCACAGTCTTCCAACAAAGGAGCAATAGACCAAGGATTCGTCAAGTCCCAGCTCTTCACATTGCCTTCGTCGCGCACTGTCGGATAGGGGACGAAATAGATTGGTGTCGACACCGTTGGGAACATAATTGAGTTTGCGGTCGTTACTGAAGACTGTCAGGTAGCTCATCGTCAACGCTCTTGAAATACTGATCACCCTATCGTGAAGGCGATAGGGTAATAGTCGCCATTGAGCAAACCTGCGACGACTCAGGCCGAGGGGATCAGATGAATATAACAATCCCATCCTACAAGCGCTTTTCTTTCGGAACAAATGCAGAAGGACAATGGTGAACCAAGGGCAGTGGAAACCACCATCCGGATTGAAATAAAGCACCACGTCGTATCTATCTCTCAGATAAATTAGTGTGCTGCAGAGTCGGTATAACTGAACAACTAGTTGAGGTCCGTTGCGGAAACCCACGTTCGTGTAGCGGAGACGATGAATGTCCAGCCCATTTACCTGCTCGAATTCACGGAGACCATCGTACTTCCTGGTAATAAAAAATACTTCTCGCCCCAGACGCCGAAATTCTGAGGCGAGACTGAGGGCTTGCCTCCCGCCCCCGGTATAAACGGGTGGGAGGTTGTTTATTAGAATGCAGAATCTTTTCACGCTGTTTGAATTAGGTACGGCTTCGCCCTCTCACTTACAGTGGCCCAACTTCGGACTTATCTGTAAGTGCCGAAGTGGCTATGTGATGACTGGCGGATTGGTTGTCTGTTGAGTTCCGCCCAAAATCCCGACACAGTCTTTGTACTTGATCAGCTTGCTGCCTCAAGAGAGTTTCGCATTCGGTCCATCTAGTCATTTGCAAGTGCAAATTGTGTTCCAAAAGCTTGTAAGTCAGTAGACTGAAGAAGGCAGGAGACATCTCAGCCGGCCCCGTTTCGGGGAATGTGTAAAAGTTTTCACAGGATAGTAAGGGAGGTACCTAGAGGCTAACACCCCAGAACCACAGGAGGCCACCATGTGTTTTGCTGAACGGAGGGCTGTCACGGCTTGAATTGAGCTGTTTTTCGAACGATGTCCAAAGCGGTACTCATGAAAGGCCGGAGTCTGCGCCGCCAAGTCCCCAAGAAGTGTACATAGCGCCCTTGGAACTCGGACTTGAATTTCCAAACTCCGAAATTCGGATGCCC
>JAPUKJ010000103.1 GCA_027295705.1 Ignavibacteria bacterium
TAAATACTGCCCGGCCACAAGTACCGACCATGTAGACTTGTTTGAAATTTACTTGCTTACGAAACAAAAGTCAATTTGTGGTAAGATGCGACAGTTTCTTCGTAACTGTCAAAATCAGGCCATTTTCACAGAATTGTTCAATCAAGTGTGTACCCTGTCCCGGACTTGAACGTGCACGTTTGTCAAAATTTACAGGTGTCCCATCGTCTGGGATCAAAACTCGTACAAGATGTCTCATCACTAAAACATGAACCCACTTTAGATTTGGAATCAACGCTCACAATGTAAGGCTCCGTCCTCATCAATTTGACTACTGACATTCAACATAAATCCTCTTGTATCTTGTCTCCACATTCAACTTGCCTCTCGAAATCTGATTATAAACTGACTGAACAGGAATTCCTTTCAATTCTGCATACACTTTCGGACAAACCAACTTCTTATCCCTCTCCAACAACATGCTTTTGTCTAAACTGCATGGAATTACCTCACAATGGGCTGATTCCGTGATATGTCTAGCGTACACTCCGGTTCCGTTCCAGTGGGCGCATACATAATCTCGTTGATGACAATGGTGCGAGGTGGATAGCCGATAACGAGCAGATTATGAGCCTGGTCATTCGAAGGAGTTTGATCCAGAGCGTATACGACCTTTGCAATCACACGTTGCTCACCTGGAGAGAAAACACCCAGCGGTGCAGACAAATCAACAGAGTTCGACACCGGGAGCGGCGATGTATTTATGTCAGATGCCACAAGTTCAGACACCTGCGGTATTGAATCGTTATTTAGATCAACATAAAAATTGACAGAAAATTGTTGTGCGACCTGAACACCGACATTTCGGACCGTTGCAAACACTTCAACCGAGTCTCCTTCAAACGGACGTGTTGGAAAGAAGCGTATTCTCGTGAGGGCCAGGTCGTGCATGGCTTGTGCAGTGATGCGTATGTTATCTATCCTAAACGTGCCGCTGGTCCCTGATACGGCGGGGATCACCCGCCAGCGGAACTTAACACCGCGGCTCGAAGCGAGCGAAGATGGGAGATTGAATGTTGAGTGTACATAAGCGGTTAAACCCGGATTGGTGAGCGTGTCCCCGATCTGGATATTGTACGTCCTCCCACTGTCGAGTGACGCCTCTATCACCACAAGTGTAATATGAGAGCCCGATCGTCTTGTGTAGAACGAGATCGAATCAGGAAGGTTGCCAGCAAAATCAAACAGGGGCGAAACCAATTCCTGAGCAATTGTTGCATTCGTCGAGATGACTGCGTGCGGCGGCGAGTGGGGAATGCTGCTTGTGGTTGTAAAATCATTTGCAAGCGAACTTATATTACGAGTAGATGTCCATCCGGAAGGGAGCGTGGGCAGCGCAACAGAATCAAAGTTCTGCGTATAAGGAAAGGAGGAAACCTGTCCGTAGCTGCCACGGTGTAGATTTCCCGCAATGAGAACCGCAAGTGAAATGGCAAGCAGGGGCCGGGGTGTCATCGGAGCATAGCTGAGATTACGCGGAAGAGAGGCTTGCGAGATGTTACAAAATTCTTTTTCGAGAAGCAACCAAGAAGGTCATAGCATTATTGACTTTCTGAATCCGATTATCTATATATTGGCTTCCTAAGCGCTCAATTGAACAGCTCCAAGAAGAAAATACTGTTTGTCGATGACGATGCCCAGTTGAGGGGAATGGTTAAAGAGCAGCTTTCATCGGCTGGCTATGTACTTGATGAAGCCGGCGACGCCCCTCAGGCTATGGAAATGCTTCAGAGTGGGAACTACGATTTGATGCTACTTGATATCACCCTGCCGGGCAAATCTGGAATGGACGTGCTAAAATACGTGAAAGAAGAGGGGCTGCGATGTCGAGTTATTATGCTCACAGGTATCGTGGGTCTTTCAGCAGCGGTCGACAGCATGAAGCTTGGTGCCGACGACTATGTTACAAAACCGTATAACATGAATTACCTCCTTGCCTCTATAGAGCGCATCTTGTCGAATTGAACATAACCTTTCTAGGTAAAGCACAAAAAAAAGCGACCCAAGTTCGGTCGCTTTTTCTGTTTCCAGCTAGTCCGGAGTCACGTACCCGAGCTGTAGTCGTGTACATATTTCATTTGCTCGGGCGTTAGCTTGTCGAGCGAGATGCCTTGCGTCTTCAATTTAAGGAAGGCAATCTCTTGATCCTGCTCGCTTGGGATGTCATGCACACCGTTTTCAAGCCGCTGTCCTTTTCTGTCAAGATCGGCAAGTCGAAGCTGTGACATAAACTGATTCGCAAACGACATGTCCATCACCTCCGATGGATGACCCTCTGCCGCTGCGAGGTTTACCAGCCGTCCCTGTGCCAAAACGTAGACGCGCCGCCCCTTTTTCAAAACGTACTCCTCGTTATTGTCACGGATTAACCTTCTTGACTTCATGACCTTTGCAAGATCGTTCAAGTTAATCTCACAATCGTAATGACCTGTGTTGCATACGATCGCTCCGTCTTTCATCATCTCAAAATGTCGCTTGACGATAACGTCTTTGACACCGGTGGCAGTTACAAAAACGTCGCCGATCTTTGCTGCCTCGTCCATCGACATCACGCGCATACCATCGAGCATGGCTTTCAATGCAGCCGTGGGTTTCACTTCCGTAATAATCACATTCGCTCCAAGGCCTTTCGCTCGCATGGCCACACCCTTCCCACAGTGTCCGTAACCAGCCACGACCACGTTCTTGCCGGCGATCAACACGCTTGTTGCACGCAAAATCCCGTCGATGGTTGACTGACCAGTCCCGTACACATTATCAAAATCCCATTTCGTCTCAGCATCATTTACTGCAATGATCGGGTAGCGCAACGCACCTGCCGCAGCCATCGCCCGGAGTCGATGCACACCGGTTGTCGTCTCTTCGGTTCCTCCGATGACGTACTTTTCTGCAAAATCAGTATGATTGTTATGAATTGTAAAGATCAAGTCAGCGCCGTCGTCCAGCGTGAGGTTTGGGTGGAATTTCAATGTCTCTTCAATGCACCAGTAAAACTCCTCTACATTCATGCCATGCCATGCGAAAATTGAAATCCCCTCCGATGCTAACGATGCAGCCACCGCATCGTTTGTTGAGAGAGGGTTGCAGCCACTCCAGCTCACTTCAGCACCAGCTTCAACAAACGTTTTTGCAAGAACTGCTGTTTCTTTTGTTACATGGAGACATCCTGCAATACGATACCCTTCCAGAGGTTTCGTCTTCCCGTATTTTTCTCGCAAAGCCGTCAGGACCGGCATCCTGGATTCAGCCCATTCGATTAGTTTGAGTCCATCAGCTGCAAGTTTGAGATCTGCTACTTTGTACTTCCCTGCCTTTGAATCCATCGTTCCTTTCTACACATTATTGGTGAAAAATACTGAACCGCCTATTGTCTCACTGCTCTCTGGAGAGGTTTCACAAGATCAAGTTTTTCCCATGTGAAGTCCTTACCGTTCCGCCCAAAGTGTCCGTACGCTGCGGTCTTGCGATAGATCGGCCGCAAGAGGTCCAGACGCTTTATGATTCCGCGCGGGGTCATGTCAAATTCCTTTTTGATTATCTTCTCGAGTTCCACATCGGGAACCCGCCCTGTCCCGAACGTGCTCACGTGTATAGAGACGGGCTCTGCTACCCCGATTGCATAAGCAACCTGGATCAGGCATTCATCGGCAAGACCAGCAGCAACAATGTTCTTTGCAATGTGCCTCGAAGCGTATGCTGCACTCCGGTCAACTTTCGATGGATCTTTCCCGGAGAACGCACCCCCGCCGTGAGGTGCGCGTCCTCCATAGGTGTCAACAACGATCTTGCGGCCTGTCAGGCCGGTGTCTCCGTGTGGGCCACCGATCTCAAAACGGCCGGTTGGATTTACATGAACTATTGTCTTCTTGTCACGCAAACCTCCGGGAATGACAGCCTCGACGACATGCTTGACAACGTCATTATGGATACGTTTGCGAGGGATTCGGTCGTCATGCTGAGTGGAAACAACAACAGTATGGACACGAACAGGCCTACGGCCCCTGTATTCAATTGTTACCTGTGACTTCGCATCGGGGCGCAGATAGGGCATGAGCCTGGGTTGTTTCTTCCGGATCTCCGAGAGCCGCTTGACCAGTTTGTGTGCAAACATGATCGGCATCGGCATGTATTCCGGTGTCTCGCTCGTGGCATAGCCGAACATCATGCCTTGGTCACCCGCTCCACCGGTGTCAACTCCCTGCGCTATATCAGGCGACTGCGAATGGATGCTGGAAACCACCGAACACGAATCCGCATCAAACCGGTACTCTGCTTTTGTGTAACCAATATCTTTGATTACCTGCCGGACGACATCTTGCACCTCGATGTACGCAGTCGTTGTGATCTCGCCGCCCACGAAGGCAAGACCCGTGGTGACAAAACTTTCGCAAGCAACACGAGCCTTCTTGTCTTGCGCAAGAATAGCATCAAGTATGGCGTCAGATATCTGGTCGCAGACTTTGTCTGGATGTCCTTCTGACACGGACTCCGACGTGAATAAGTATGACATAACTATTGTGTCCTCACAGCATTTGGTTCAATTCTTGTAGCGTGCAGACAAGATACTCGCCGTGCACGTGGACAATACCAATTCATCAATAAAATTCAATCTCAGATGACTCACCAATATTGATCCGTTTGTAGCTCCCTTTTACTACCGCTCCGTTGCCTACAATTGAGTCATCCAGAAGAGCCATATGGATCTCAGCATCTTCGCTGATGATAGAATTGCGCACCACAGACTCATTGACGACGGTTCTTTCGCCGATTGTCGTAAACGGACCGATAACGCAATTTGACAGCTTTGCCGTTGATGCAACGTACACCGGTCTGTTAATCACTACGCCGTCGATGGCCGGGCATGACGAGTTCTTCTCCAAAAGAGCGCGGTTTGTAGAGAGAAGCGTCTCAGGTTTTCCGCAATCGTACCAACCATCGATCATGAAAGTTTTCATCTTCTCTCCACGGTCAATCATAATCTGCAACGCATCCGTTAGCTGGTACTCATTCTTCGTTCTTATGTTCTTCTCGACCAACTCGTTCAGAGAGGAAACGAGAAGTTTTGTGTTTATCAGATAATAGAGCCCCACTACTGCCAGATTGGTCGCTGGATGTTCAGGTTTCTCAACTAACCTTGAGATGTAGCCATTCTGCGTCTCGGCCACACCGAACCGTCTTGGATCCTCCACGGTTTTAACTCCAAGTGCCGAGGTAGTTCCTTTCAGCACCGGTACGAGATCAACATCAAAAATTGTGTCTCCCAGGATGATAAGCACAGGCTCATCGGTAATTGTTTCGCGGGCAACATATATTGCATGTCCCAACCCCAGAGCCTCCTCCTGCCCAACATAGTCCACCGGAAATGATGAGTACGCATTTGAGATGTACTCTTTTATCATTTCACTCATCTGACCGACTATGATGGTTGCTTCTGTGATGCCTTCAGCGATGATTTTGTCAAGTATATGAGATAGAATCGGTTTGCCTGCCACGTTGAGGAGAACTTTGGGGAGCGAGTAGGTGTGCGGCCTAAGCCTTGTTCCGACGCCTGCTACAGGAATGATCGCGCGCATGTGAAAAGGGAAAACTCAGTACCAATCGTGTAATCCATCTCAAAATTCCAACAAAGATACGCAAGAATACGAAGGGAAGCAACAATGGTGCGGTCTACGGAGCAACCACTGAAGGGAACCTTCGATTCTGGAGATTGACTCTTCTACTGGAAGTCTACACTATGTTTCATAATGGCTCCAACAAGTCTTGGATTGCCATGCTTTGCGACTTTATTCCAACCCTGAAACTCTGTCGCCAGCTCACCACACCTGTTAGCCTTTGCAGGAAGTAGCAACATCGCAAAGCGTCTCTTCATGAAAAGTTGCACGCTCGAGAGGAGATGAATCCGAAGCTAGATCCAGCGGATGACTCAGCGTCTTGTACTTGGCATGAAGAGGCGTGTGATTTCATCAGCACAAGGAAAACGCTGGTGCTAAGATAACGGCGCTCATTTCTATTTTGTCCAAGCACCTCTGTCTAAGCTTTGGTAACTCCGCATTGCGCTACCTTGCTTCTCACGGTCGAAATCGTTAATTTTTGATAATTTCCTTGTGTTTCCTCAAGCTGACTCAATGCCAACGAGAACCCATTCGCGAACTACGACCTCGCGCA
>JAPUKJ010000104.1 GCA_027295705.1 Ignavibacteria bacterium
AAGATGCGCGTACGGCAAGCCCCGAACGTGGTGAAGGTACTCGAATGATCGGTGAAGAAGGTGGCGAACTTCGCCCTTGCTCACAAGGGACACACGCTCCGATGGTAATCTGTCGCGCGTAAAATAGAAATTCTTGCTGGCAGCGCGGTAATCCTTTAGGACTTCGACGGCATCAAACGGTAGTATCACCGCAAAACCTCCACCAAGTGGACCAGCGAACACAGCAAAAGTGTTTGCACAAGTCCTCATGCAATTCGCCTCGCGCGGAACTGACCCATAAATACCAAGATCAATCAAATGAAGATCTGAGAAGACCTCATCATGATCTGAAACGATATAGTCCAGACGTTCTCTTAAGGAATTCGTTCCTGCAACTTGAAAAAGATACAGAGCATAGCCCAGAACGCCTCCTCCATTCCGCAGGTATTGTTCCACGTTTTCCCGCTCAAGTTCTGTAAGGGGGCGGTTCACAACAAGAAGGCTACATTCCTCCTGAACATCCTTTGTCGCTAAGTCAACTATGCCAAATGGGACGCCTTCTTGCAGACATATTTGCTCCCACACGAGAGATTGCGTCACCAATCCAATTTGAAGCTTCACACAAACCTCTCACGCAAAAAGCGAATTTCATCCTTGGCCAAGCCTTTGACAAGTACTATCGTCACGGCAAAAACTGCCATTGAAATCACAATCACGGGCACCACGTTCATCTCTCGTGCAACATACGCAGTGAACCCCATAGCGATACTGGCAAGTGCTGGTCGAAGTATTATCTTGGTCAACCTCAAGCTTATTACCTTCTTAGTTTCAAGCACTTGGAGCACGAGAATGGAAAATTCACCCACCAACACGCCCAGTGCTGCACCGTTAATTCCTAGAAACAAAGTCAGGGTGACCACCGCAACCACGAGAAATGTTGATCCCTGTATTAGCATCCGGGTGTATTCCTTCTCACGACCGATACCGATGAGAGTACATCCAAAAACTGAATTAGCTAGTGTGATTGCGAAATATCCGACGAGGAGTTGAGCCAATGTTCCGGCCGCCTCGTACCCGCTTCCAAATATCAAGGCAACTGCCTCGTTTGCTGCGATGACGGTGCAAACCGTTAATGGCAGTGCAACTACAACGATCACTTTGATTGTGATAGAAACTAAGCGTTGTACATCGAGCGGTTTTGACGCAGAATATCGCGATACAACTGGAAGGAAAAGACCATTGAATATCCGATCCAGAAGCAACAAAAGTAAGACCAACTTCATTGCTGCACTGTACACCCCAACATCCGCGCTGGTAAGCAGAATCCCTATCACGATTGGCGGAAGATTAATTGCGCTCTGCGCCAGGAACGTCGCAACACCAACAGGGACACTATTTCTTAGGATCTGTTTCCACGACGCGGGTTGCCATTGAAATCTCACTTGGCCGAAACGACGACGGTACAATGCAATCAGAAAACCTGCGGCGACGACATTTCCAAGCACGAAAGCAACAGGCGTTAGACGAACATCATCTGCCGAGCGCACCAACACTAACACGAATAAACCGTAGATGGCATAGTTCAGCAGTTTTGATCCGCCCACTGGAGTGAACTCTTCTTTCCCTTGAAAGAACCAATCCAGCAACAGCGCAAGAGGAATAAGGGAAGCTCCGTACAAGATAACGACGTCCCTTGTGTCCTCGGATTCAATGAAGATCACGCAGACCAAAGAGACACCAATCCACAAACCAAGGGCTAACACAACCCGCAGGGAAAGAACATCACCTATGCGCTGGTAGTCAATCCTGGTCGAGCGCGCAGTGTTGCGAGTTTCCAGGATTTGGATGCCCGGGCTACCTGCGAGCGCCAGGTAGCTAAGCACCGCGAGTCCGATATGGATTACTCCAAACCCTGCAGGCTCAAGAACCCGAGCCAGATAGACGGTTATGAGAAATCCAAGGACGCGGCTCCCAGCGTCTCCAACTGAGAGTGAGATTACATTCCTAAGCGGCCGCTTCACCCACGGCGTCCTTGAGTATCCTCAAGAGCGACTCCTCTCTTCTCTTCAGAGAGAAGTTTTGCTTTATCCTATTTCGAGCCTTTTCACCCACGGAACGAGGCGCCCTAAGGGCCTTTTTAAGACATTCAACCAGTTGTGATATGTCTCCGTAGTCAACTAGGAAACCAACGTCGCCAATAGCGGTCGGAATCCCGCCGACATTTGTCCCCACAGGCACACACTCGCACAGCATCGCCTCACACAAGCTGTTCGGCAAGCCCTCGGCGTAGGATGGCTGACAGTACACCATTGCCCGCTGATAGTACTGAAGCAACTGCTCTCGCTCGATATACGGAATCACCTCAACATTCAATGGCGCATTGCCACGAGCCTTCTCCCCGAGAGATCCCGCTAATCCAATTACGACAAATCTTCTGTCCGACATCTCACTAGCAACATCAAACAACACGTCAAGGCCTTTTGCCTTCATCCGATTCTCCGTCTCGCAAGCAGCAACTGTGAGGACGAACGGTTCCTTTATTCCGGAAGCAAACCAGAGAGCACTATCATAACCAGTGGGAATGCACTCGATATTTTGCCCATCATATTCTGCTAGACGAACGATCTGCCCTCGCAAAAAGGGGTCCACTGCCAGCAGCTTATGCGCATTCCTCATTGCATGCTTCACAAGGACCGCTTTCCACGGAGTCGACCAGATTCCATAACCTATCTCAGGGTATTTCGATGCATCAACACCTCCGACGACAATGATTGATTTCCGGCGCGTAAGCTTACCAAGCAGTACGGTCGCGAAAGCATACACTGAGGCAAACCACGTAAACGTCACATCTGCATTCTTGATGGCTCTAAAAATCTTAAACGGCGCACCGAAGCCTTTGGTAATAAGATGATCAACGTCGAAATGCTTGCGCAGGAGGCTCAGGTCTTGGCTAATGAACGAAGTTAGATGCGTCGAGGTGAACAAGACCTTCACACTTGGCGAGTTTCTCTCCGAGTGAATGGAACGAACAAACCAAAGTTACTTCAAAATGGATTAACAAGCAAGGAATCCACTTTGCATTTCCCTGAACCATTTAATATATTAAAAAGAAACAAGTCGTGTTAGCCTAACACAAGTATGACCCGTCACTTTCCCCTCACCGTACTTCTCGTCGTTTGGTCTCTTTCGGTTTGCCTCACCGTCGAAAACAAAGAGTACTACATCACGCTAACAACGGATCATTCATGGCAAGCAACAATCAAGTTTCTCAATATTGTATCTGAGACCGATGACACAATTGATATTTCGGATGATGATTTCCAACAACTCATCGAGTTCTATAATTAGAAGGAACACAGCTCGAGGTGGAAAACCCTGGTTTTCGCAACGTAAGGAAGCAACTGTATGAAGAAGTTGGGATGCTTGTAGGCGAAGTTACGTTCGGCTTTGACAGTCTGTCGTACGGTGTATAAGTTCGATGAGGATAGTCCCTTCATGTATTTTGTTGGCAGTCTGCTTTCTTCCGAGTTGCTTGT
>JAPUKJ010000105.1 GCA_027295705.1 Ignavibacteria bacterium
TTCGGACACCACCATAGACCGACAAGATAATCGGGAGTTCCTGCAGAGTGTAGGGGTGTGGTCTAAAAGATATGGAAATTCACGAGGATTAGCCGTTCCGGCCATACCGATCGGCGTGATGCTTGCTTTGGGCCTAGAGAATTTATTTTCGACTCGACGAGGACTCTATTCGGTACGTTTCAATTACTTATTATCCGACATCGAAATGCGAAGAAACCGTGTCGTCAAATAACGCTCAAATGATCCCTTATTTGTATCCAGTTCAAAATACTCATGAAATTCGTCCTCCCCCTTGAAATCAAATAGAACGCGGGCCCTCCAACCAACAGGAACATTTTCCAAATGCTCGGACATAAATTCCATCTTATTCGGTGATAACGTCGCCGGAATCAGGTAGTACGTGGTTACAAATGCCTCGTTATCAAATTGTCGCAGCACGATTGTTTTACGGTTCCTATCAAAGCTAAACATATCAACTGTCTCATGAATCTCTCCCGACGGATTTTTGTCTTGTCTTGGATACACAGAACGACCGTGTCCCCGAACATATATGCCGTCGAATACAAATGAGTAGGTACGCTCTGCTGAGCTTTTGCCCCACTTCCCATCGCCAACACCGCGCCACTCACCTAGAAGCACACGTAGCCGCTCGATTGAAATGTCCTCTGCTCCTGCTGTAATGGGGGCGATAAGTTGGGCTAACGTAAGGAAGATGATTGAAATGCTGAACCTATTAAACATAGCTTATGGACTTCTTTGAATTTGTCGCGCCCAGAATACTCTTTTGGCGCAAAATGCCGCTTGAAGAAATGCGTCGAACGCTCTCAAGATATATAGTGTTGCGGACCGCGACAATACTGCCGAATACTCTAGTGCTGTTGTTGGACGCTGCCGCCGTGATCGCTGATGAGCAACCAGTGGCCGTTTTCTTTGACCAAATAATCCGTCCAGTAAGAAACGCCTTCCGATTTCCTACCATTTGCCTTGTTTACCAATACGTTTCGAAGGACATAGTGAACGATCGCGGCTCTGCCGTCTGCAATCCGGGTGACCGCCAACGGTTCGAGTTCATAACTCAATGAACTAGTGCTGCCGAAGTAGTGTTCAAGGCCGCGTTGGCGTTGCGCCTTATTGGTCGGCGCAGGATCACCATTGTGCCAGCCAAGGAAATCTGGATGCCAAAAACTCAAGTAGGCATTGAGATCCCTTTGATGAGATGCTTCGGTATACGCTGCAACTACTTCTAAAACTTCTCTCTGATCTGGCGTCCAATCCGTAGCGAAAGAACTGCCTGGCAGACAGCAAGACATAAGGAAAAAGGTCAAAGTCCAATGCGCGCCGGCCATGGCAGACTCTCTGGATCCAGGATGATCCTATGATTGGGCAGTAGTATCAGAAAGTATTGTAAAAATACGTCTTGCGCTTTCCCAATTGGAACAGACGGGCCATTGTTTCGTCTGCATTAAAATAGTCGGACGGTGTTCGACCCGAGAACGCCTTAAAGTCCCGTATCAAGTGAGACTGATCATAATAGCCACAATCGACCAAGACGTCTGGCCACTCGTAATCTTCGGCTTTTTGAACCAAGTTGATAATCTTCTGAAATCGAATGATGCGTGTATACAGCTTGGGGGAAACACCCACCTGAAGCGCAAACTTGCGCTCAAGTTGCCGTCTTCCGAGGCCGATCTGACGAGTTAATTCTTCGATCGAAATTTGGCCTTCGTTGGATACAATACACTCAACTGCATTTTTAACATGGGTGTCCGGGCGCAAATCGCGTTTACCTACCATGGTGAGCAGAAGATCTTCCACTAGGTCAATTTTCCGTCGATCTTCGGATGCCTCAAACATCCTGGGCCCCAGTTCCTTAGAGAGACTATTCCAGACTTCGTGCAACGCGACGACGCGATCCGTCATCTCTAATAGAGGAAGATGTAGAAAAGGAAAGATGCCATGCGCATGAAATCGCACACCCAGGAGATTTATCGCACCACTTGGCTGAAATTCAAAAGCGGAGCTGAGTTGGCCTGCCATTTGACTTCTTTTCGCCTCTCCGAAATCAAAGAGAAGCTCGGTACAACCATCGGGCAAGATTTTTTCCTGCGTTCCCCACCTGTGCGTCGAGTCGGTTTGCCAGATCCAGTAGCACTTAACGAAGCATCTCAGGGCAACGTGTGGGTCAAATTCACGGTATAGCAACATGATATGTCGTCTAAGAACTTCGGACTAAAGGCACGTTCATCCAAGTCTGGTAATACTGATCATACATGAAGATTTTCAATCAACATCCAAGCTATATAGGCGGCTTCATCTGCGGCCCAAGCCTCCCAAACCTAATCAGCTAGTTCCTCATCAACCAGCAGGGCTTCGATGTAGATTTCGGTGAGCATGGCCTGAGGATGGGCTGCTTATGGGGTCAATTCAGCCTGGGTAATTTGGCTATCTGTTCAGAAATTGGCGTTGCATGCTGAATGTCTGCTTTTCCCGAAAGCGGACGTTCAGATAAGCAAAACCCAGCTGTTTTGAAGGGCCGCTTTCGGCCACAAGCGGCCATTCGCTATAGGTCAAGCCAATAGCTAATCCGCTGCCGGGACCGAGTGCGATCATGTATACGATATGATCCCGAGAGCGAACAACAGCACGCAATCAACAGCTGGAGGCTTTCGAGTGAGGGGGCCGACAGCCTGATCCTGCATCTATACTTCCCGTCGATAGTTCTCATCGAGGAGACACGTTATGGCGCTCTGGTTTCATCACCTTGGCATCGTCGTCAGAGACGATATCGAGGGTGCGACTGATCTCTACTGTGACCTGTTAGAAGCGACCCCGTGGAAGCACGGTATTACCACCAAGGAAGAGCACGGTCACAAGGCGGTGGTCGTTTCCGTGGGTGACAGCAGTCTGGAGATCTTGCAACCGATCCACGACCGCGGATGGACCGGTAAGGCTTTCACCGAGCACCTGGCCGAGAAAGGGGAGGGGTTGTACCACCTGTGCTACTTCACCGACGACTTCGACGTGCAGCTCGCCCGGCTGCGCGACCGAGGTTACCAGGTGACCGAAGGCAGCGAAACGCTCGTCGAGGGCGTCGATCTCAGATACGCGATGCTTACACCAGATCAGACCCGGGGCGTGTGGATCGAAATCGTGGATGCGAGCAATCTGCCGGAAGACTTGGTCGACTAGGCGCGGACCCCCTCTGCGCCATTACTGTTGAGGTCTCAGAACGCGCATGCCACCATATCCAGCCTACCTGGCTGATTCTGTCTGATCTCGTCCCAGTCCGGCAACGGCAAATCCAATAAATTCTGGAGTTCATCGAGGTCGGTCATCATTAAACTGTTTACTGCCAGCAAGCCGTTGCAGAGCACAACCTCTGTGTCCTCCCGCGTTTCCATGTCTGATTCAGTGATGTCCCGAATCATGTTTCCGGCAGCACTCACCTGCCAACTATGCCTCAACAACCTGATCAGCCAATTCCTCGTCAACAAGCAGGGCTTCGATGTAGATTTCGGTGAGCATGGCCTGCTTTTGAGGTCATTTAAGCCTGAGAAAATTGG
>JAPUKJ010000106.1 GCA_027295705.1 Ignavibacteria bacterium
GCGGGGGCTGATATACCAAAATTTGTGTCCACCTGCTTAACATTGCAGAACAGCAAAATATAGGTCATTATGTGTGGCATTGTTGGAAAATACTCTTTTAAACAAACACCCATAAGCAACGATTTATTGCACGCTATGTGCGATGTCATCGTCCACCGCGGCCCCGATGATGATGGTTACTATATCGATGGCAATATCGGACTTGGCATGCGCAGGCTTTCCATCATCGACTTGCAAACAGGAAACCAGCCAATTCATAATGAATCGAAAGATATCTGGATTGTTTGTAACGGCGAGATCTATAATTTTCATAAACTAAGAGCAGAACTGGAGAGGAAGGGACATAAGTTTTATACCCGATCGGATACGGAAGTCATTGTACATTGCTATGAAGAATACGGCGATGAATGTGTGTCGAAACTTAACGGCATGTTTGCGTTTGCGATATGGGACTCAAAACGGCGTCGGCTTTTGCTGGCACGCGATAGATTGGGTATCAAGCCACTATTTTATACCGTAAGTAATGGAAGCTTACTGTTTGCCTCCGAGATTAAATCCATCCTGCAAGACCGGACGGTGAAGCGGGAAGTTAACCTTCATGCGCTGCATAATTTTCTTTCCTTGAATTACATTCCCCATCCAGATACCATTTTTAAGGACATTTATAAACTGCCACCGGGCAACATACTCGTGTGTAAAAATAGACAGGTTCAGATTAAAGCGTATTGGGATATGAGGTTCGGAATGGAGCAAGGAAAGAAAAAGAAGCGCGAAGAGGAGTATGCAGAAGGGCTAAGGGAGCAATTGAAGGAATCTGTCAGGCTACGGTTGTTGTCCGATGTGCCGTTGGGCGTATTGCTTTCTGGTGGGATCGATTCAAGTGCAATTGCCGCGCTGATGAGTAGCTTGGTTGACGAGCCGATAAAGACATTTTCTATCGGGTTTGAAGAGAAGTCATTCAACGAGTTGGAATACGCACGGATTGTAGCAAAGCAGTATGGAACTGACCATCATGAGATGATTGTCAAGCCTAATGCTGTCGAACTGTTGCCAAAGTTGGTGTGGCATTTCGATGAGCCGTTTGCGGATTCGTCGGCGATTCCGACTTATCTTGTCTCCAAAATGGCGCGTGAACACGTCACGGTGGTACTCTCCGGGGAAGGTAGCGACGAAGTGTTTGCAGGATATGAGACGTATGCCGCCTATCGAGCCGCTGAGTTGTATGGCAGAATCCCCCGATGGATTCGCAAGAAGCTGATTCGACCCATCGTACATCGTTTGCCGGTTTCAACGAAAAAGGTGAGTTTCGATTACAAGGCTAAAATCTTCGTGGACTGCGATGATTTCTCCGCTGAACGCCGTCACTATTCGTGGAAACTGATATTCAGCGAAGATGCCAAAAAGCTGTTATACTCTCAGGAAATGCAATCAAGGGAAGCCTTTGAAGATTCTTTCCAAGAATTTGCTAAGTATTTTGATGGTACTGATGCCGTCGATATGTTGAACAAAATATTGTATGTGGATACCAAAGTCTATCTGGCTAACGATATTCTGGTGAAATCGGACAGAAGCAGTATGGCAAATTCGCTGGAACTCAGAGTGCCGATGCTTGATTATAAGGTTGTTGAATTTGCCGCTTCGATTCCACCTGAGTTGAAGCTAAACGGTTTTCAGAAAAAGTATATCCTCAAGAAAGCGATGGAGCCGTTGCTACCGAAGCAGATCTTGTATCGAAAGAAAAAGGGATTCAGCATTCCTGCGTCGAGCTGGTTAAGAAATGAGTTGAAGGATATGGTATTAGAGTTTCTGTCCCCTGCTGAGTTGAAGCGAACGGGATATTTTAATCCTGACTATGTGAAGGAATTGTTGAACCAGCATTTTCATGGCCTCAAGGATAATAGCCGTCCGATCTGGGGGTTGTTAACGTTTATGTTGTGGCATAGGACGTTCATGGAACAGACAGAATTGAAGGGGCCAAGAATCTAAGGGAGGATAAAGTGTTGGGCCACAAAAGTAATATAGAACATCTCGTTGAACAAATTATAATGAATTTCGCGCCTCAACAAATAATACTCTTTGGTTCTTGCGCAAGACAGGAAGAAAGAGAAACAAGCGATATCGACCTAATTGTCATTGCCGACAGTGAGATAGATTTTGTTCAAAGAATTGCTTTCTTTTATAGAATATTAAAGCCTAAAGTCGCCTTGGATTTGCTCGTTTATACACCCGAGGAGTTTAACCGGCTAAAAAATGAAAGTGCTTTTGTCAAGAAAGCTATCAAAGAAGGGGTGAAATTGTATGAGAAGAACACCTGATGAGGAAGCACTGAGATGGTTACGGCAGTCTGAGGCAGATTTAGATGCAGCCAAATATAATTTTGAAGGCAACATATATTACCTTGTTTGCTTTCTAGCTCAACAAATAGCAGAGAAGGCATTGAAGGCTTTAATCTATTCTCAAGGTGAAGAGATTGTCATTGGGCATTCAGTTGCGATGCTCGCTGAACGTGTCAGGAATTATGGTATTGCAATAGACAACCTTGCTGATGAGATCAGCGTTTTAGATGGCTATTATATACCGACCAGGTATCCAAATGGTTTACCAGATGGTATACCTGCTCAAGTATACAATAAGAAAAGTGCGGAAGATGCATTACAGTTAGCAGAGAAAACAGTCGGATTTGCGAAAAAATTACTATTGTCAAATTCATGATGGATTATATCGAAGGGATTTCCCAATTGGTATTGCCAAAGGTAGCAATCAATGAATAGATCTGAATTAAATGAGCCGACTACGTAAATTCCTAAGCCAAAGTTTTTTTTTCCCATCAATTCAATTTCTCCTGAAAAATCGCTGCTGGGATTCTTATAAAGAATTGGAACAAACCTAGTGGTATTCTCATGAAGAAATGCAGCAATTGCAGTGGAGGAAGCTCAAGACATTGCTGGAACATGCATACGAGAATGTACCGATGTATCGGGGTGCATTTCAAGACGCTCAGATTACCCCTGCAGATATTAACACGTCAGATGATTTGAAATTGCTGCCTATCCAGACGAAAAAGACATTGCGCGAGAATTACCCACACAATACGATTGCTCAGAATGTATCTGAGAAAGACCAGATTCCTAACAGTACTTCTGGTTCAACAGGTTCGCCATTTGAGTTTATGATGAACAGGAAGTTGATGGGAATGCGGTGGGGAAGATATTTACGTGGAAATACATGGACGGGGATGGACATCGGCGAGAGGTACTTGCGGATTTGGGGTCCGCACGGCAAGCCATTTTTTGAGCGA
>JAPUKJ010000107.1 GCA_027295705.1 Ignavibacteria bacterium
TCGATGGCACTTCGTGAAACTCCGCCTTTAAGCGCTGCTACAACCTCTAGGTTTCTGTACCCCGATAGATAAGAGTAAAAATCCGCACCTTCCACCAGTCCTCCAACCCGGGATAAGACGTCATTTCTGTTGCTGATGAGAGGTCGTCCGAACAGTTCAACACGGCCATTTGTGGGGGTGACCAGAGAGAGAAGCATTCGTATCGTTGTACTTTTCCCCGCCCCATTGGGGCCAAGGAACCCAAACACCTCACCTCGACGCACCGTGAGATTTACATCTTTCACTGCCCATCGATTCTTGTAGCGTTTGCTAAGGTTATGAGTCTGAAGAACAACTTCTGAACTCACGATTCTTTGTCTGCTATCACGTTTTGCAATGAGAGAGGAACAATGCTTAAGTGAGAAGGATCAGAAAATGTTTAACCAGCCTGGCATCACAAACTACATAGTGCGTTCTTGACTCTGGAAAGCTATTTGCCTATCATACCAGCGAATTGTACCGTCACTGCGATAGGCCAGCGTCTCCATTCGACAAGTGGATCCATAAAGGCTCGTCGAGCAGATGTATTTCTCGGGGGAGGGCTGTAATTTAACCCCACCAAACCCCTTTCTTGCAATGAAGAAAAATACCGCAACATCGCGTCGACGACTTTCTGCAAGACCTCAACAACCCCGGAAAAAATTCCCGAGACACTCACTCATTGACAAGGTTCGTGGTAACATACTCTTTTCAAATGTCGATTCACGGACTCTTTCCACCATCGTTCCGCAGCTTACAGAACACCGCTACAAACAGGGCCAGGTAATCTTTGACGAGTCGACCAAGGGCCGCGATCTCTACCTGATCCTTGAAGGAAAAGTACGCATAAAGAAATATACGAAATATGGTTTTGAGTCGCTTCTGGCTGTGCTACACACCGGTGATTTTTTTGGTGAACTCTCAATTATCGATGGACTGCCTCGTTCAGCCCGTGCGGAGGCAATGGAGAAGTGTTCAATTGTTAGCTTCAGTGCCTCGGACTTACGGTCACTAATAATTGAAAGTGACGCCTTTACTTTTAACCTTTTGAAAAATCTGGCCTTCAGGTTACGAACGTTAGATCAGACCTTCGTCGTAGAGCTTGAACGGAACGCACTCATCTCGAAGAACAAGCTGGACAAGCTGAACCAGCTCATTGAGGCCAGCAAGACTGTCAATTCCACAATTGAACTCGATAAACTTCTCGTGTTAATTCTCGACGCAGCCGCGCACAGTATCAATGCAGACCGAGGAACACTCTACCTTGTCGATGAATCGACCGGTCAACTCTGGTCAAAGATTTCTCAAGGAAAAAACATGGTGGAAATCCGTCTCCCGCTCGGCAAAGGACTTGCTGGCCATGTTGCAGCGACTGGGGAGACCATAAACATTGCTGATGCGTACAAAGATCCACGCTTTCATCCTGAGATCGACAAGAAAAGCGGCTACAAGACTCACAACGTGCTCTGCATGCCTATGCGTGACAGGAATGGCAAAATTGTGGGGGTCTTTCAGTTATTGAACAAGAAACCAGGACCCTTCACGCCTGAAGACGAATCTTTCATCGACGCTCTGTCAGTTCATGCTGCAATCGCCATCGAGAACGCGAGGATCGCTCAAGAAATGGTACGAAGCGAACGTCTTTCAGCCGTCGGGCGCATGGCAAGCTCAATCATACACGATATAAAGAATCCAATGGGGACGCTCCGGATGTATGCACAGATAATCCAAGATAGATCCGGCAGCGGAGAATTAGCGGATATGGCAAAGGAGATTATCAATCAGGTGGATCGCTTTGTAAGCATGACGCAAGAAATTCTGGATTTTTCACGTGGGGTCAGCGAAATGAAAATCGAATCTGTTCAGCTCTCTGATGTTATAAATGAAGCCCTCGATTCCATCGAAGCTAGCCTCACCAAAAAGAATGTAAAGTTGATCCGTAAGTATGAGTATAGGGAAGAATGCTACGTGGACATTGAAAAAATCATTCGTGTGATTTACAATCTTGCAAGTAATGCAGCGGATGCCATGCCTCAGGGAGGATCCCTGACTGTGCTTACTCGCAAAAGCAACAACCATGTTCTAATTGAGGTTGCCGATACAGGCACAGGCATGACGGAAGAAATCCGATCAAAAGTGTTTGAACCATTCTTCACCTCGGGCAAAAAGCATGGTACTGGACTCGGTCTATCGATTGTAAAGAAAATTATTGACGACCACAAGGGTAGTATTGAAATTGAGCCGACCTTTCGCAGGGGCACTAAGATCAAGGTGCTACTCCCTCTAAACTAGCCGAAACTTCTAGCTCCGCTGGTTGCATTTCAGCTCACTGCTTGAAGTTGCAAGCTAAAATGCATATTTTTTGCTACGCCAAGCTGGGCAAACGGTGCAGAATTTGCAGTGCGTCCCCGAAAAACTAATCGAATGGGCACGTGGCGGAATAGGCAGACGCGCTAGCCTTAGGAGCTAGTGGGGAAAACCCGTGGGGGTTCAAGTCCCTCCGTGCCCACCAAGGTTTTCAGGACAAAGCAGTCGGTGCACGCTATTGGCGGACGGGCGTGGCGTCACTCGCACGTCATTGAACAATCTATCACAGAATCTTTTTTGACGAGGATTACAACTGTTGGAAGTCAATATCAACACTATCTCCGAGGTTTTGCAGGAAGCAGAAATTCGGCTTGAAAACGAGGAACTCCAACCTCATTTTGAACAGGCCTACAAGGAGCAGAGGGCAACGGTGGAACTCAGGGGGTTCCGAAAGGGGAAAGCTCCAATGGCAATGATCAAGAGTTTATACGGAGAGGCTGTTGAACACGGGGCACTGGATTCCGTCGCCAGCGAGTTCTACCGTAAAGCAATGGTTGAGCAGAACATTCATCCAATAGGCCAGCCGACAATGACCGACATGGATTTCAAAAGGGGCGAGGCGTTCCGGTTCAAGATAAAATATGAGGTAAGACCGAACATAAAGCTAAACAAGTACAAAGGTATTGCCGTTGAGAAGCCGATACGCACGGTGACTGAGGATGATGTTGAAGATGAGATCGGGCACCTCAGAAAGATTAATAGCTCGACTTCAAACGTAGATTCAGTCACCGATGAGAGCCATATCGTTACAGCCGATGTACAGGAACTCGACGACGCTGGAACTCCTTTGGTGGGACGGAAGACTCCCAATGCGAAGTTTGATCTATCAGACAGATCCCTACTACAGGAAATCAAGGACGTCCTCAGAAATGCCAAGGTTGGCGAAAGCTATCGTGCCAGATTCGAATCAAAACGTGGGAGCCACACGCACAACAACCACATAGCAATTACCGTCAACAAAATTGAGAAAGTGACCCTCCCACCATTCGACGAATCACTTGTTAAGAAGATCACCAACAACAAGGTCTTGACAACGGAGGAATTTGTGAGGGCAACGAGATCCAATCTTGAGCAGTATTGGAAGGATCAATCGGCCAGGAAACTCTCCGACGCAATTACTGCGGAAGTCGTTAAGAACCACAATTTTACTGTCCCTGAAACGCTTGTGAACGGCATCCTAGATACGCTCATCGACGACATCAAGAATAAGTCGAAAGACAGGGCGCTTCCCAAAGAGTTTGATGAACAACAATTCAGGAATGACAGTCGTGCGCTAGCCATATGGCAGGCGAAATGGATACTACTAAAAGAACGGATAGCAGAGGCTGAAAACATCACAGTGACGGACGAGGAAATAGAAAAGCTTGCAGAAACCGAAGGGACACGGTCCGGCATTGAGAAGAATCGGTTGCTAGAATACTTCAAGAATTCAAGCTCTGCAACTGAGCGGCTCCTCACTGAGAAAATCATGACGTTCCTAAAGACCAACGCCAAGATAACGGAAAAAGTCGTGGAAGAGAAAGCATTAGCATAGGTATTCTTATTTATTTCGAACAAACTAGCCGACGGAAGGAAGGATATTCGGATGATTTCAAAATTCAGTGACCAGCTGGTACCAATGGTTGTCGAGCAAACAAGCCGTGGTGAGCGTGCTTATGACATCTTCTCACGTCTATTGAAAGAACGCATCGTTTTTATCGGGACTCCGATTGACGACTCGATCGCGAGTCTCGTAATTGCCCAACTTCTGTTTCTCGAATCAGAGGATCCTGACAAAGACATTAATTTATACATCAACTGCCCGGGGGGAAGCGTCTCTTCTGGCCTTGCAATTTATGACACCATCCAATATATTCGGCCAGACGTTGCCACGATCTGCATCGGAATGGCGGCAAGCATGGGTGCTGTACTGCTGGCTGGTGGAGCCAAAGGAAAGCGCTCCGGACTTCCTAACTCCCGAATCATGATTCACCAGCCGTGGGGTGGCGTACAGGGAACGGCATCAGATATCAGCATCCAAGCAGAAGAGATTCTTCGAACAAAAAGGCGCATCAACGAAATCCTCGCGATGCATTCCGGAAAGTCCCTCCAAGAAGTAGAGAAGGACACGGATCGTGATAGGTACATGTCGTCCGAAGAGGCAAGGGAATACGGCCTGATTGACAACATGTTCGTCAAGAAAGAACGCACTGCGAAGAAGTAATGTAAAAAGTGCCTAAACCATGACACAGAAGCCAAGAGCTGGAGAGAAGATTCATTGCTCGTTTTGCGGGAGAAGTCCCGAAGAAGTACAGAGCGTAATTGCCGGGCCAGATGTTTACATCTGCGATATTTGTGTCTCTAGCTCTGTGGATATTATCCGAAACAACTTGGCAGCCTTCACGGCCCACAGGGGTTCTCGAGCAGGGTTGACCCCAGTGCAAATCAAAAAGGCCATGGACGATTATGTTATTGATCAGGAGCAGGCAAAGAAAAGCCTTGCGGTGGCTGTCTACAATCATTACAAGCGCATCGATGCCCGAGACCGACTGTACGAAATTGACGATGTTGAGATCGAGAAAACCAATATCCTCCTCATCGGCCATACAGGGACTGGCAAAACACTTCTTGCACAAACCCTCGCAAAGATCCTTGAACTACCATTTGCGATCGCCGACGCAACAACGCTGACCGAGGCTGGATACGTTGGTGATGATGTCGAAACAATTCTGGTTCACCTTTTTCAGAACGCGGATTATAACATCGAAAAGGCAGAGCGTGGGATAGTTTACATAGATGAGATCGACAAGATTGCGCGCAAGAGCGACAGCGCTTCCATCACGCGCGATGTATCCGGAGAGGGAGTACAGCAAGCGCTCCTGAAGATTCTTGAGGGCACCATCGCTGGTGTCCCTCCAAAGGGAGGCCGCAAGCATCCGGAGCAGAGTCTCATCAACATCAATACACGCAACATCCTCTTTATTTGCGGCGGAGCGTTTGAGGACTTAGAGAAAATCATTGCACGGCGAGTCAGCCAAAACCCCATGGGGTTCGGTGCTGACATCAAGGAAAAGAAAAAAGGTCAAGCGGACCACTACCTACCGTTGGTTCAACCTGAGGATCTCATAAAGTACGGGATGATACCAGAGTTCGTCGGGCGGGTTCCCCTGATAGCATCACTCCATTCCCTCGGAGAAGAGGCTCTTAACAACATCTTGACCGAACCAAAGAATTCCATTGTTAAGCAGTACAAGAAATTATTCCGTATGGAGGGAGTAGAGCTAGAGTTCGAGGAGTCGGCTTTGAAGGCGGTAGTTCAGAAGGCAATCGAGCGCGGGACAGGTGCTCGTGCCCTTCGCTCGATTATCGAGGAAGTCATGCTGGATATTATGTACAACCTTCCGGAAAGTGAGAACGTCTCCTCCTGCACCATAACCAAAGATGTCATCTTAAAAAAGAAAGATCCAATCTTCACGTTCGAAGAACGCAAACAGTCAGCCTGACCCCTGCCCAAGCCCGCCGCGCAAGAATCGTCCACAGCTCAGACCCCGCCATCATGACTTTAGAAGATATCTCTGACGCTTGATTGTTTTGTTACCTTCACGTCACGAAGTTGTGGAGCCTTTACTCTGATCTCAAGCCTGAAATTCCTGTATTGTCCAGTCGGAACCCAATAGAAATTCAACTCCCAGCAATGGAGATCCCGATATACTGTAATCTGCGGTGCAGCGAACTCCTTGTTGATAAGATCATAGCTCGTGCTCGCGGTAATTTTCCAAAACTCCGTGAGGTTGAACCCAAGTGCCATGGATATGTTCGAGTTGCGAAACTTTACTCTAGGATCCGGTTGGCTCTGGCTGAAATTCCATGTAAGGTCAAGATTCCAGGGGATGCTGAAGTCTGGCGGTTCTTCTTCGTACAAGCCTATATATCCACTCTTGAGCCTCTGATCGAGCGAATCCCCGGCTGATGTAGCCGGCCCTGCTTTCGTTTCTTTCTTCTCACCGCTTAACCTCGTGCCAACGCTTATGCTAAAACTTGTAAGCTGTGCAAGTCTTCCTTCCTCCTTTATCAGAAACTTGTTGACACGATTACCGCGGCGCGGATCGTTGGGGTCCACTTCAAATTTGTACAAATTAAACCTGCTGTTACCAGCGATGTTAAGCACCTGACCAATGTTGGTTCGGAAATTTAGCCCAAGTTCACTAAACTTGAGACTGTCAGCAGCAAAATTGTATGAGATCCCAAGGCCCAGATTTAGCAGCTGCACCTTGGCATCTTCCGCTGAGGTATCGCTTGAAGCCGTCTTCATTTCAAATACATTTCCAACATTTAAGCCAAGCGCCTGCCGTTCCCCTGCTGGTGCTCCGCCGAAGACTTCCTTCTCATAGAAACTGTACTGTATCTGTTTTCCACTTATATCCGTGTAAGTGCCGTAATAGCCGAAATGTGGCTTGGAAAAATCAGGTTGATACGTGTACGTAATGCTTGGTGTCACCTGGTGTCTTATTCCCTTGATGCCGAGGACTCCCGGTTGAAAAATGCCATAGAATTTGGTGCTCATCGAAATCCCCGTATCATAGAATCTTACTGCTTTAATAGCCTTGACGTCTCGGGTAGTCACAGTGCTGTCTACCGGATTGAATTCTCTACGGATACTCTTGTCGTACCATTTCTCGCGATAGTTAAAAAAGGGAGAGACTGTAAAGTAACCAACTTTGGGGGAGGCATTGATTGAGAGGGCATGGTTGACACCTCGCCGTTCATCCTTCTCAAAGCCTCCTGTCCCTCCTGCGATTTTTGTCCTTCTATTGAGAAACTGCCCACTGTATGTATAGCCGATCAACTCATACCATGTTTGCGAACCTGCGTCTCCGGACTTCTTGCCGAATCGGAAGGGATAGCTCTGGGTTCGGCTGAAGCTAATGCTGGGTAGAACTTCGCTGCGCTCGTTAGTAATTAGATTCTGCTCGCGCCGGAGATTCAGCGTCATGCTGTTGGGCGTCCCTTCCCAAGATTTCGTGAGGGTAGCATTGGAAATAATGTTCTGGTTCAGTAGCTCGTCGAAGTTGTGACTCGTGTTTTGATAGTATGTACCACTTGTAAAGGTAAAGTCGACATCAAGCCGCGTGGTAGGATTGATCTCCTGATTGTGGTTGAACCGCAAATTGAACAACTTTTCATCGCTGAAGCTGGGATCGCCACGCTCGCCGGAAACTGTCCTTGCGTAAGAGCCACTGATTCCACCGGTAAAATTGTACCTGAGAGCATACCGAAAGTCTGAGTAGAGCACCCAGCTCCCTTTTGTATATCCATCACCCCGAATGCTTAAGCCCGTGTAGTCGCTCATTGCCCAGTAATAACCGAGATGCGTAAGGTAGCGACCCCGCCCACTCGCACCGTATGCTGGAGCGATGACGCCTGACCTCCTTCCACTTTGTGTCGGGAACACTCCGAACGGTAGTGCAAACACGGGAACATCAGCTATGTAAAGATAGACAGGTCGCGCAACTACCTTGTCTTTCACTATTACCTTCATCGCCGGACTTCCGAAGTAGTAATGCGGATCGGCCAGTTCGCATGTTGTATAGCGCCCATGGCCGACAAAGAGAACATCTGTATCAACCTTCTTTATCACCTCACCATAGTAGATTCCATCTTCCATTTCCGTTTCGCCAACGTTTATCTTGCCCTTCTTCGTTCTAAGATTGTAGCTAATTTTCGATCCGTGGTACGTCTCTCCGCCATCAACCAAATCTGGGAGACCCCGGTATCCTTTTTGAGAAGTATCTGCTGAATCAGGCACACCTTGTGCATTCAGAATGGAGGTGTTCCAGTTGACGTCGATGTTCTCTGCCTTCAGTCCAAGCTTTTTGTATTTGATATCTCCCTTCCCGAAAAGATACATTGTCTTGTCAGAGAGTGAATAGATGATCGAGTCGGTAGCGGAGTACGTAACAACGGAATCAATTCCAGAAGCAGATTTCACTGCCTTGATGGTATCAGTTGGCGGGCTGAGTGTATCAATGGGCTGGACGGTTGAAATGGTTAGTGCACTAATTGTGTCAACAGCATAGGCAAGTGTGTCGGGGCCATCCCCTTCTTCGTTACCCGATTCAACAACGAGAGCCGGTGCTAGGGAGTCTACCCCCATTGTCCCCACAGATCGCTCTTGCTGAGTAGATGCACTGCCACCGCAACCAGCCCAGAGAGCGACAATCCAAAGACAGACTAAAGCATGTGACGCGCGGTCAAGCATGCCGTCACCGTTTTCTGGACGTCCACAAAGAGTTTAGCCGCGCCCGGATGGTTTTTTCCTCACCATTGTCAGTTGGACGGTAGTATGTCTTTCCCTTGAGATTTTCGGGCAAGTACTGTTGTTCAACAAAGCTCTTTTCGTAATTGTGGCTGTATTCGTAGTTATGTCCGTAACCAAGGTTCTCCATCATCCTCGTTGGAGCATTGCGTAGATGAAGCGGAACGGATTCATTCGAGAATTCTTTCGCGTCCCTCATTGCTTCGTTGATGGCAACGTAGGATGCATTACTCTTAGGACACGAGGCAAGGTAAGTCGCTGTTTGGGAAAGCACTATCCTCGCTTCGGGCATACCGACGTAATCCACAGCAGTAAAGCAAGAAGTAGCCAATGTGAGAGCGTGAGGATCCGCATTGCCAATATCCTCCGACGCTAAGACAATCATGCGACGTGTGATGAATTTCGGGTCCTCTCCCCCTTCCAGCATGCGTGCCAGCCAAAACACGGCTGCATCCGGGTCGCTGCCACGAACACTCTTGATGAACGCTGAAATGACATTGTAGTGCTGCTCGCCTCCTTTGTCGTACCTGACGTACTTACGCTGGAAAGCCTCCTCTATCTCCTTTCTGCCCACTACTCGTCTGTTTTCTTTATTGGGCTTGGCGAGACTAACTGCTATCTCCAATCCATTGAGCAACATCCGGGCATCTCCTCCTGATAGGAACACCAAATAGTCACTGTCCTTCAGAACGATATCCTCCCCGGCGAGGAGTTTATCAGTCCGTAGTGCTCGGTCGATAATGCGGTTGAGATGATCACTATTGAGCATCTCAAGCACGTAAATCCTCGATCGCGATAGAAGCGGTGAGATAACTTCGAACGAAGGATTTTCGGTGGTAGCACCAATCAGAATGATTACGCCATCCTCAACGCTGTGCAGGAGTGCATCCTGCTGTGCCTTGTTGAACCTGTGGATCTCGTCAATGAAAAGAATGGTCTGCCTTTGGAAATGCTTCCGGTTGGTTACCGCATGGTCAAGTATCTCGCGAACGTCCTTTACGCCGGATGATACTGCATTGAGTTGAAAAAACTCTGCTTTTGTGTGACTTGCAATGATCCGGGCCAGCGTTGTCTTTCCACTTCCCGGCGGGCCCCAAAAAATCATCGATGGCAACTGATCGCTTTCGATGAGAACCCTCAGCGGCTTTCCTTCTCCTAAGAGATGTTCCTGTCCTACAAAGTCCGCAAGTGAGAGTGGGCGAATTCGATCAGCAAGTGGAGCATGTGATGATGGTGAGTATTGTTGTGGTGTCGAATCGAAGAGTTCCATGTTACTGATTTCGGATTACTGGTCTTCGATGGGGGTCGTATTGGACAATTCACAAATCCGAAATCAAGATGAACTGTCGGAGGAAACTATCTCTTATTCCTGTCGACCTTATACACTGTTTCCCCATCACGAATCATCCCGTGTTTTTCCCGTGCCACCTTTTCGATAGCTTCCAAGTCTCCGTCGAGGGCCTTTGACTCAGCCCGCAACCGCTTCGTTTCAGCTTCAGCCTCTCGAATCTTCACTTCAAGTTCCACCTTCTGATTCTCCAGCTTCACCCTCTGAACAATCCCGTGACTGCCGAATAGCAGATATAGTACAAGCGGCACGCCGATAATCAAGCTGAGCATTGCACGCTTCTTCTTCAACAGCCTCTTCAAGAACGCTTTCGAACGGGATCTCTTCTCTTTCCTGTAGAATAGGCTGTCCATGCGCTGATAAATGTACCACTAATCGTAGGCGTTTGCAAGCATTTATCCTACCTAGCAGCTGCAAATGATGTATTTACAGCAACTTTGGTGTTGAAATTCGCAACATTGACAATAGTGTTCAACTCTTGTAAATTATATTCAAGCTCACCTACTAAGGAGGTCGCCATGAAACCACGAGTTCTTCCCTACGCACTTCTGCTTTTTTCCTTTACCTCATCAGTATTCGCCCAATGGATACATATACGGACTGTTCCTATTATCGCAAGCAACCAATCACAGTTTCAGCCATCGCTTGCGCGAGGTATGGGGAATCTTTCTATCGCGTTCGATGATCCACTTGCTGACCCGTTTGTCAATCCCGCAAAAGCTAACAGACTAAGTGGGATTACTCTCTTCTCATCACCAACACGAAATAGTTGGAGCAATGAAAACGGCAGAGCTATCTCCACCGCGGTTGGAACTTCAACATATCCGGGTGCAGCCGTCAGTTCTATACCGTTTGGCGGTTTCATCCAAAGGGGTAGGTTCTTTGGAGGTGCATTGGTTGCATACCAGGGATTCACTGGTGAGCGTTCTGGCACTCGATTCGACTTTCCGATAACCACTGAACCTAGGCTGGCACCTCGACCAGCCATGCGCAGTGATATCGGAAGTAACACATATCTGTTTGGATTGTTCGGCGTCAATTTTCCAGAATCTAACACATCCGTAGCGGGCAGCATCACATGGGGAAAGTATGGTGCAATGGATGGAGTCAATCTTCTTTACCCTGGAAGCATCGATATCAAACAGGATGGTTGGTCTTTAGAGTACAAACTCGGTATCCTTGGTGAGTTGACCGATAACGATAGGCTCGAGTTTGTCGTGGGAAGAAGTATAATGAAGGCAACACATGAAGTTACATATCTTGGGCAGTGGGGTCCATTCTTACCATACAGGACAGAGATTAACAAGGATGAGAGCAATGAGTGGCTGTTGCATGCAGCATACAGGCGCGCAGTTGGCAACGGCTGGAAACTCGGACCGAGCGTCACCGTAAACTGGAAAGACCATCCAAAAATACCTAATTACGACCTTGCAAACATCCCTCGCGATCCCGGAAGATCAATTGCATACAACATCGGCATCGGTGCGATGCGGTTTGGAAGCGGATCGATGTGGGGGATGGAATATATTTACGAGCCGATAAGCAGCTACACATGGGCAGAGTTGGGCCCTGGCCCGCTACCGATTGATCCAAGTCCGCAGCTGCCTCCAAACTTTAAAACTGTCGAGAACTTCTTTGATTTCAGTAATCACATATTTAGAATCGGCGTTCACACTGAGACAAACCTCGATTGGCTAGACTACCGGCTAGGGGCTCAACTACACTTCTACAATTACACGCTGGACCAATTCAATAATCTTTCTAGAACAACAAGATCAATGGAGACCGATTGGCTTGAAACCACATTGGGCGGCGGTTTGACCGCAAGGTTTGCCAATGTCCAGCTAATGTACACGCTTCAACTAATTCTTGGAAACGGACTGGTGGGAGTGGAAACCGGCGTTGCTCCTAATGCTGCAGCTATCAGGAACGATTTCCTCATTGCACCGTCTGCTGACCTAGTAGTCGACGAGATAACACTCGTGACTCAGCAATTGACGTTTGTGTATCACTTGGAGTGAGGACAAAAAAATGTCTCTACGATGGATCCAATTATGGAAGCAATACAGTCATTGAGGTTCGCGATATTTACGACTTGTACCACTCGGAAGTTGGCTGGTAGGCAGTTTTGAGGAGACTCCTCTGTCTGTGGCGCTCAATTGATAGCCCGATAAGTCGATCCAGCAATTCAGGATATGAGAGTCCCGAAGCTTCCCACAGCTTGGGGTACATGCTGATGGACGTGAAGCCAGGGATTGTGTTAATCTCGTTGAGATAGATTTTGTTTTTTTTCTTTGTCACAAGAAAGTCAACACGAGCCATCCCGGCACCATCGAGCACCGTAAATGCGCGTACAGCAATACGCTGGACCTCCTTGGCCACCTTTTTCGGCAGATCCGCTGGAATGACAGTTCTCGACTTTCCATCTACATATTTGGCGTCGTAGTCATAGAATTCCTTCGATGGGATGACCTCACCGGGAATCGAGGCAATAGGATCATCGTTGCCAAGGACGCTGCACTCGATCTCACGAGCGTTCTTCACTCCTTGCTCTATTATGACTTTCCGATCATATTCTACAGCCACGTTGATTGCAGCGATAAGTTCTTTTCGGTTGTGTGCTTTTGAGACCCCAACGCTCGAACCCGTGTTTGCAGGTTTAGTAAACATCGGATACTTTAGCTTCCTCTCCACGGCTGCAACTACCCGCTTTACATACGCCTTGCATTCACTGGAGAAAAACCAAACATACTTCACTACGGGCAGTCCGGCCCTCTCATGCAACTGCTTCTGAATAATTTTGTCCATGCCGATGGCAGAGGCCAGCACTCCAGACCCTACATAAGGAATGTTTGTCAATTCAAGCAAGCCTTGAAGAGTCCCATCTTCACCGAATGTCCCGTGCACAAGAGGAAAGACAACATCCAGTTGAATCGCTCCCTAACTTTCCCCATATACCGAGACCAGTTCGCTACGTCGTGGCTAGGGCAAGAGTAAACGTTCGGTTTCCTGCTCC
>JAPUKJ010000108.1 GCA_027295705.1 Ignavibacteria bacterium
AACGCAAAGATGACGACCAGAATCGCACCTACCAGCCGCATACCAAACGTTTCGACATTTCCGAAAACGTGAGGCACGAAGGCCATTCCCAGGGCAATGATTCCGGCGCCGATGCCGACGACTGAAAGCGGTAGATCCTGCGCGGTTCTCAATAGACCGCCTGCCCTCTCTTCCAGTCGCGCCTTGAGCTGTTGAGCGCCAATGCGAAAACTCTCGATCATTGTCGGGATGCTCTTAATCAGCGTAATCAAGCCGCCCGTTGCGACCGCGCCGGCGCCAATGTAACGAATGTAGCGCGTCCAAATCAGGCCTGGTGTCATGTCGGTTATGAGTCGGTCAGTTGCCGGGTAAAGCGGCACGGTTCGGCCTTCGCCCCAGTAGGCAATCGCGGGAATCAAGACGAGCCAGGAGAGCAGTCCACCGCCAACCATTATTGTGGCGATTCTCGGTCCCAAGATGTAGCCCACGCCGAAGAGCGCGGCCGAAATATCCAGCCCTACCTGTCCTTTCTTTAAAAACGGGATGTTGACGTGAAAGTCGTCGGGAATAACGCGAATCCAGCCCGTGATAAATTTGAGAAACGCCCCGGCTCCGAGTCCGAGAAAGACATTTCGTGCCCGCGCACCGCCACTTTCGCTGGCTACCAGGACCTCTGCGCAGGCCGTACCCTCAGGGTAGGGCAGCTTGCCGTGCTCCTTCTGAATGAGAAAACGCCGCAGCGGAATCATGAAGAGCACGCCGAGGATACCTCCAAACATGGCCAACATAGTCATCTGCACGAGGGTTGGATCCAGGCCCCACAGAAACAGGGCTGGGAGGGTAAAGATGACCCCACTGGCCACCGAACTGGAGGCCGAGCCAATGGTTTGTGAAATGTTGGCTTCCAGGATGCTGGTTTTCTGCCCGAGCGCCTGCAGCATTCGAAACGCTGCGACCGTAATTACCGCCACGGGAATGGAAGTGGAGATGGTCAGGCCAGCCCTTAGTCCCAGGTAGGCGTTGGCGGCTCCGAAGAGGATGCCAAAGAAAATGCCAGCCACCGCTGCTTTAATCGTAAACTCGAGGGGACCTTCGCTTGCCGGAACGTAGGGTTCGTAAATTTCACCTTCACCTAGCGGTTCGTAAGCTTTAGGACTCAGCCCCTTTTTTGGGTTCATGACGGTCGCTCGCTTAGATTTTTGTGAGGTTTATAATTCGCCATAAGAACTAAGCAAGTCAGGAGTGATTTTGACTAGGGATTTATGAAGCTAAGAGTATTTGAGATTGTGAGACCGGGTGAGTACGTGAGGATCGCGTCCAAATCCTTGCGAATACAAAATTCGTGCAAACTAGACTCTCGCTCGGCGACTACTTTACATAGTGCATGTATGCGGTAATCTTTATTGGGTAAAGCACGGAGATCATTCGGCGCGCATCTGCTCCTCATTTTTCCTTCGTAGCTGTCGCACGAGCAAAACACGGAGCACAAGCCGACCCCCAAAGAGAGCCGCTGCCACAAGGAACAGAGGTATATAGAGAGATTTCGGAACGACCTCAAACCAAACAAGCACTAGCAAGACGAGCATGACACTGATGCTGATGTATCCGTAGGTGTTTACAGCTTTGTGGGTTATCAACGGCGTGTTTAGTGATTTGTTGAATGAAAATATAGACAACTAAAACTGCAATCGCAATCCCACCCCGCATTAGTGTCTTTCGGTTACATAACAGAAAAGCCGAATCGCTGTTCATAGATTCGGCTTCTCATTTATCAACACAAAGGAGGTGACCAAGAAATCCTTCATCGACGTCATTGCAACCCCCACAACTCGGAGGAAGCCTGCCCGCCTTGGTGTTTCTAGCACGGCCGTTACGGTAGCACTTTGTCGATCACTCCGCCGCCAACAACATCATCTGCTTCATAAAACACCGCTGACTGTCCCTGCGTAATCGCCCGCCGCTTCTCATCAAACAATATTTTCATTCGACCATCATCCAGCGTCTGGATTGTCGCCAGACCACCATTGTCCTTGTATCGGATCTTGACAGTCACGCGCAGAGGCTCTCGGCATTCAGCGTACTTGATCATGTTTACTTTCGTGGCAATTAGCCCGCTGCTGTAAAGTTTACTCTCACTTCCGATCTCGATACGATTGCTTTCGTGATCAATGGCAGTGACATATACGGGCTCCCCCGTTGCAACACCGAGCCCCTTGCGCTGTCCGATCGTGTAGAACGGAAAACCTCGATGGTGTGCGACCACTTGCTCATCCATCACCATCTCACCACCAGAAACTCCGGCTTCCAGCTCTGGCCTTTGCTCTTTCAAGAAGCGCTCATAGTTATTGTCAGGAATAAAACAAATCTCGTAGCTCTCATGCTTCTGCGCAATATCCAAACCATACTTCTCGCCAAGGGCACGAACCTCAGGCTTGCTGAGACCTGAGAGGGGAAACATCGTCTTACTCAGCGACTCCTGCGTCAGTCCCCAGAGTGCGTAAGACTGATCCTTGGAAGTGTCACGGCCGCGTGAGACCACGAAGCGCCTAGTCCCCTCATCAAAGCGGACTTTTGCATAGTGGCCTGTTGCAATGAAGTCGGCGCCCAGCGCATCCGCCTTCTTGATTAGCTCTTCCCACTTGATCTTTCTGTTGCAGATAACGCACGGGTTCGGCGTGCGGCCGCTAAGATACTCCTCGACAAAATTGTCGATGACTTCAGTGCCAAACCGCTCGCTGAAGTCGAGCACATAGTGCGGGAAACCTAGCTTCGCCGCTACTGCACGAGCGTCGTTAATGCCGTCGAGCGAGCAGCAGCTGGTCTCGTTTCCCACGTTGCCGCCGACATCTTCGTACTTGTACGTCTTTATCGTAATGCCGATAACGTCGCAACCCTGCTCGACTAACATCCCAGCAGCAACGGAGGAATCAACTCCGCCGCTCATGGCAAGAACAACTTTCATCTTACTTTCACCTACGTTCCTCATTCCAAATAGCTCGAAACAAGATAAAGAAAATAGTGATGCGAACCAAGTCAAGATGTGCCTTTGAAGTTTCGGGCTGAAGCTACTTGAGCCTCAGCCTCCACCGTACGTTGTCATTAGCGAGTGGCCAGGCTAGAAGCTACCCTGCGTTTTCAGATCTGGAAACAGATAACACGTACGAGGAAGCAAACAACGGTATCATGTCCTTGTTCATCAGCGCCCAAATTGTATAAATGCCAAGAGCGGTACCGATGGGAATGTTAAGCAATTCTATGAAGCCAAGAACAAGAACCAGAATCCGAGCCCACTCTTTTCTCTTTAGTAATCCAATGCCCCCGATGACTCCCGGCACGGAGATTATGGTCAAGAATAGCGCAATCACCGTCCCGACCCCCGCTGCGATAGCCATTGCTTCAGGATCTCCTGAAATAAGTCCTCCACCGGCAACAGCGACGAAAACAATCATCGCAACAAGAATGCCAAACGCACTGCACACGATGTAAAGGACAGCAAGAATGGTTATATGCTTTTCCAACTTCTTGGGCTCTTTTCAGTTTGAACTTCGATGGTAAGCCAACAGCTCATAATACGAATCAATCAGGGAACAAGTTGCTTGCCGCTGGCATCAATGACGAACAACGCATCTACGGGACAGACTGAGCAAGCCTCGGTCAGTCGCTCACGCTGAATGTCTGCGGCTTCCCCTTTAAAGGAGACTATGCCCTCTTCGTCAAACTCGAAAACCTCAGGAGCAACGTTCATGCAATTGGAGGTCCCGATACATTGCGTTCGATCAATGCGGACGGTCAGGTCACCAAACTTGCGTTCTACGAAATCTTCCATGATTGATATGCTCAGGTCATTCTTGGAATTCTTAGGGCGTGGCGATCAACTACCAGGACGGGCGCGTCACCGAGAAGTGAACCAAAAACCGCGGGTAAATTCAAGCGTTCGAATGCCTTCCAGAGGGTACTGCGCCGTTTCGAATTACTTTCTACAGCTGCTCATTCATATCGCGGAGCCGTTGGGCAAGCACGCGCATGACCTGGAGCGCGAAATGAGGATTTTGTTGGACGAGAGAGGTGAACCGTTCCTCGTCGATTGGGACCAGTTGGCAATCCGTCTTTGCAATGGCTGTAGCACTCCGGGATTTACTATCGATCAGAGCCATCTCCCCCAGAATGCCGCCCTGTCCAACTGAGGCGATAGATCGGCCGCGGATCAGCAGGTCAACCCTACCTTCCTTCACAACATACATCCGATTACCAAGCTGGCCTTCCTCGAACACAGTCTGGCCGGCTGCATACGACTCGGGATCTGTCGCATCAAGAATAGAATTTGTCATAGGCATGCCTCTGTTACATCAACCGTTTAGTCTACATGCTTGATCAAGCGCGGGAATTCTACCAAAAACAGTATGCAAAGTCAAGAACGCATTTACAACTCTCCATCTCAATACGAAAGCAGCGAAATCCAGAATTTCGGCCTCCCGATTACTGTAGACTCATTGCTCCAGCAGAAATCTTTCTTGACGAGCAGAAAAAGATTTGATCAATCTTTAGCAATGCCAGACGGACAACACCGCACGTGTACAGCTTGTCGGAATGAAAGGGCGGGCGATTAGTATACAGCGATGCGACTGTCAATTGAAATGAGGTTCGGCGTCGATCTTGACAAACGAATCAGTGTGTACTTACGCCTGCTACGTCCCTACACCCTGCTGTCCTTACTTTTCTTTATCTTTTTTGCCTTTCAACTCCACGAGTATAAGCTCAAGTGGCTTCTCGCTGAGGTTTTCCGGAAGGTGCTTTCCGGCAGGAGTCCAAACTGCATCTCCGGCTTTTCCGCCAGATTCGGACGTCGTTCCGTCTGGAAGGGTCATCTTAACCTTCGAATCCGTCAGAAAAACAGCAACTGCATCCGGATGGTAATGCATCACGGACTTCTCCCGAGGACCGTAAGCTATTCGCACGGCACGTACCTGGTCATTCTCGAAAACCACGGTGTAATGAGTCGAGTCAACCTTTGTCGGATCTTGTGCCTGTGCGCTCGGCGTGATGAAACTGAACGCGAGGGCAACACACAAGAAGGTCGATACGCTGAGAGTGAATCTATTCATGACAGCCTCCTCCAATGATTATTGTTACGTGAATGATTGGATTACAGCGACTTTTACTTGCACGTCAACACTTTAGGACGGGGATTTTGCATACTTGTATGTTCAGTTGCAGAAGAGAGGAATCATGGCAGATCCGCCGCCCCGACTTCCGTCGAGGCTGGCGTGATCCGCTCTACGCAGGAAACTCTTTCAAAGCTACAGTGCGCCGTGCAGCATTTCAGCTTTTTCCCTGATGAACGCGTAGTTCAGTGTAGGGAGCGTATTGTACTTCGCGGCTTTCATGCAATATTCTTTGGCCTTCTCTTTGTCACCCTTGCCTTCATAAGCGATTGCGATTCTGTACAGATTGTAAGGGTTCTGTAGATTTGCTTGCTGCAGCTCTTCCAATGCATTCTCATAATTCTGTTCATGAATTGCTATCATCCCCGCAAGCTCATGACTTCGACGAATTTGATTTGGATTGTTTAGTGCCTCTACCCCCTTACGATATTCTTCAGACTCGGCCTTTGCTGTGGAAAAATCTTTCTTCTTCATAGCAACGGCAGCTACAAAATAATGCTGATTTAGCTCGGTATTGTCCTTGATCTCTTGGGAAAGATTAGAATCCTTAATGAGCCTTGCTGCCTTTTTGTAGCGATCTAGAGCCTCGTCATGTTTCCCCGTTTCGTAAAGAACGTTTCCCATCGATATGAGGTCACCGGCCATCGCAGCAGCATCATCGATCTTTTTTCCCAATTCGTATTGCTTCTTCAATTCCGTCATGGCCATATCCTCATTTCCCTCATCAACATATGTGACCGTCATGGCAGCAAGGGCCGTCCGCCGTTCCCCATCATTACGGGCCATGTCATAGCAACCGGCAAGCTGCGCTCTTGCCCCATCATGCTTCCCTTTCAACATAAGGTTCGCAGCAATACCAACATGAGATGCAACGAAGTTCGGATCAATCGACAGAGCTTTTTGGTATTCCGCTATGGATTCATCGTACCGACCCATTTTCATGAGCAGCTCGGCGTACGAGTCATGGGGATTTGGGTCATTGGGAATTAACTCCGTGTACTTCTTGAAAGCTTCTTCTGCTTCCGTATAGTTTTCCAAAGATCTTTGGGCATATCCCAACGAATTGTAGGCCGGCGAAAAGTCCCGAGCAACCTCAATTGCTTTTTTGTAGTGTTCTACCGCCTGAGCGTATTCCTGTTGATTGTTGAAGTTGTTGCCTAATATGAAATGCGCGCGTTCGTCTTTCGGATAGGCTTGAACTAACTTTTGATAATATTCTCTTGCTTTCAGCGGGTTCGCATTGACACCGGCTTCAAAACCGAGAATCCTCCATCGCTCTCCTTCAGATACTTTACCTGCGGCAGCAACGGCTTTATTCAAACTCTCAAAGAACCCTTTCGCAGTTGGCTGGACAAGTGCAAGACTCAAATGCGCCGTAGCAAAATTAGGATCCTTTGCAACCGCCTGTTCGAAATATTGTCTTGCATCCTGACCAAGGAGTTTTTCGGACAGACTACGTCCCTGTAAATAATACGTCTTTGCTTCATTAGATGACGTCGTGATTGGAATTTTGTCATCCTCGGTTGCTGCACAACCGACCCATGCAACGAGCAACGCAAAGGTCGTAAAGACGCGTGCATATTCTTGCAAGATATGCCTCTTCATGGCACCCTCCATTTGTTGGTGTTAGACTTGTTGATTATTAGAGCGGGAAACTATCTTAGGAATTGAGCTAGGTTCTTTCGGTAGATCCATCAACTGCGTTCTTGGTTTTTTGGTAACTACCTGCCACAGCTAAAGGTATGTTATGATACTACTATTTGCAACCATACGCAACAACAAAAATCTGGTTCCACAATCGGACGGTGATTTCTCTTGTCCTCCGGGGCCTCACGGCCAAGAGGATCAGACACCGCCCGTTCGAGAACATATTAGTAGATCCCCCTTGAGCGTCATTCACAAATCGAGTCCCTTACGTGCTCGGTTTTCAAAGTTATGCAAGAGACATGGAAAAGGATCGCGGTTCAGCCTCCAAGGGTCTCCCGGAAATTTCTCTTGACTTAGGCGACATATCTATTGAAATTAGTGCAAAGAATACAAAATCTTCTGAGTTCATGACAAAAACGGGCAAAGCAAAAAAGGATCACAAAAAGGAAATTGAACACGCGGCGTCGACGGGGAAGATTCGGCTGCAAAAACTCTTCTATCCAGTTATCGGGATTGCGCTCGCTATCATTCTCGGCCTTCTTGTCATCAACACTAACGAAGAAACTTCATCTATCCTACCAAGGCCAAAACAAACTGAGTCCGCACAAACGGAGCGGGCGGATAATCATCGCCCAACAGAGAAATGGATGAAGAGGGCATATGCAATCAGTGAATTGTTTCACAAAGTGTACACACCGTGCTGGGAGGGGGCGTATGGGGCTATGGGAGATGTGTATCTTTTTGCTGTCACCAACGATTCGTCCCTCTCGCGCTTTCATACCGTTGAGCACGACATGAAGAAAATGTGCACCGGGACCTGGGTCGACGATCGTGCATGGGTTTGCCTGGCAGAGTTGTACTGGTGGGACATCACCGGGAGGAACAATATGCTGTTGGTTGCAGATGCCACGCGCCGTTACGCGGAAGCCAAAGAACAAGGAAGGCTTTCCAACCACGAGGGTTACTGGAGCTGGTACAATTGGCCACCGAACGCTGGCGTCAACGAAAGGATCTTCACCAATAGTAACATGAATCAGATGGTATCAGTTGCATGCCGTTTATACGAAGCAACGGGAGACAATCGCTTTCTGAACGATGCATTGCTCGTGTGGAACGGCGATTCAGACTTTCCTGGCATCGAAAAGACACTATACCGGGGTGAAGGCGTATGGGAAGGAAACCCTGGAAGGGCAGCTTTCGGCAAGGAGCTCCCCTGGGGAGGAACCTCATACTGTTCTATCGGTGCGTCCTTGTTTCGCGTGACCGGAGATAACAAATTCAAGAAAATTGTTATTGCAACAGCAAAGCGCATCATGGACCCCGCCGCCGGGTGGGTCGACCCTGAGCATTTCTATCAACTCCGCATGGATGGCAACGGCAACTTCGTGCATTTTCTACTTGATGCGTATGAGATCGCGCCCGATGAATTGCGGGATATACCGGAAAAGATACAGAAGATGCTGGAACACGTCTGGACGAATCATCATGGGAGAGCCGCCGTTACGCTCCACAGGGAAAGCGATCATGGCATCCGCAATGGCTGGAATCCGTTCGGTGGAGAAGATGGCTATGGCGTTGATGAGGTTGGAACCGTTCACGCACAGGCAGAGGCACTTCGCGCGTTCGGAGTCTTTGCTTATTTCAAGAATGTTAAGGAAAACAAATTCGGCAGGTTGTTACCGTCGAGACAGTAACCAGGTTATGTTGATGTGCACCTACTTCAACAGGATCAGTTTTCTTGTTTGAGTAAATCCACCTTCCCGCTCACCGGCAATTGGCTTGGCTCACAAGCGATACAAATAGACTCCACTCACGAGGTTGTTTCCATCAAACTGAATTGCATGTTTCCCTGCTTCATGGACGTTTTCGTTCAGAAGAACCCCCACTTGACGACCCAATAGATCATACACCTCGAGTGAAACTCTTTGCGCTGTTGGGAGCGAGTAACTGATAGTTGTAGTTGGATTGAACGGATTGGGATAGTTTTGATAAAGAAAGAAGTTCTTAGGCACGTCAAGGTCTGTTTCATCTACCGAAGTGATAATCACATCTATTAGGGTCCAGTCAAAGAATGCGAAACCGTGGAGTTTTCTTTCTACTATTCCGACGCCTGGAGCAAACCACTCCTCCCATTCGTAATCTGAGATTCCAGCAAAATAAAAGTGGTAGCAATTGGTGAAGGTGCCCGCAGGCGCATGAATTGTGTCCGTCTTGCTTAACAAGGAAACTGTCCATTCTCCACCGAACGGAGTTGGCACCGACCAGATCTCACCTACATCTACCGAGAAATCATGCCAAAGGACTTCCGAGGTGTCCATATATCGAAATACTCTATTCTCAACCATTCGCATTGGAACCTGTGCATGATCTCTAAACTGATCGAACATATAATAGAGGTTACCACCAATGACTTGAGTGTCCACAACGGTTTCAATTCGAATGTCAATTGGATTGATTCCTTGCAAAGTCCACTGATTCCCAATGTCCAACGGAAAATAGGACGAATCGCCTAGAACCTGAGATTGCACACGGATCGCAAGGGTAACAAACAGCGCCACGAAGATTGATAGAAGTACCCCGAGTATTCCATTGGTTGATGATTGTTTTCGGTTATTCAACATAATGACCCATAAGTCTCGCTACGTCCGGTGCGCCTCTGGTCGACGACAGAACACCAAGTAGGACCCATCCTGTTTACACTTTCGAAAGCCGAACAGGTGGAAGATCTCTACTGCGAACCAGCGCGTCACGCGCGGATTGGCTAAGAGGACATTTTGCCGATCTGGGTCTATGTGTACGCCCGGGAGGAACTTTAGGAGGCGGTCAAGTCGGATTCTCCTTAACAAATCCGACAGCATGAGCCAGAAGAGGCGCACCTCTCGCCCAAGAAAGAAGCCATCGTCTCCGAGCCCTTGATAGCGCGGGAGTAACAGAAGAGCGGTCTCTGGTGCCCTAACTGCACCTCGAACATCACGTCCCAGAAGCTGGCCCCTTGTAACATGATCGAAATTGAGGAAGCCCTCCTCTATGATAAGATCATCCTCCGGCGTTATACCATGCCGATGAATAATTTCCACCGCCGACGGAAGCCCCCTTGTTGCATCTTGAAGCCGCTGCCGGTGATGGGCGAAATCCGGCACCTCAGCCTCCTCCAGAATGCCTGCTGCTACCAGAGTCATCCATATAGCCGACTCATGGCAGTCCACGGTGCGAGGATCTTTATGCTGCCCCCCTTCCACGCCTACTGCAACGTACCCTTGCTCGCTAAAGTACGAAAGCAGCGTTCCCTCAACTGCTTCTTCCAGACCAAGAACCACAGGGATCGGTAGAGCAAAAGCAATCCGTCGGTTTTGCAGCGTGTCACTAATAACGCTGAAAGGCGGCGCACCTGCCGAAGTTGAATGCAGATCAATGAAAATAATCGGGTCCTCTGCCACCACAAGCTCGGCCTGGATCGTCTCAAGCAATTCACGCTGCTCACGCTCTTCTGCCGTATCCGTCGCTGGATCCCGGCTTCGCAGAGAATCCAGGTCCTTGGGAGACCACATTCGATTTAGATCCCGTCTGAGGTACCGCTGGTCACCGTTGAGTGCACCTATGTT
>JAPUKJ010000109.1 GCA_027295705.1 Ignavibacteria bacterium
TGACAGACTCACACTCTTCTTGGCGGCCACAAAACCCGAATAGTGCTGCCCGCTTCGGAACTAGTCCCCGGAAACGCCGGCGGTAGCCACCTGATCCAAAAACGGGGAACACAATCCATTATCTCCCCAATCAAAGTTGATAAGCCAACCGGACGTATCGGGATTCAACGTCACAACCTGCTTGTAACCCCCCACAGCGAATCGCTGGACTGATTTCCCAGCCCGAAATCCAAATTGTCGGTATAGAGCCTGCATCACGGAATGTGAAGATGTAAGCATGACTGTTCGTGGATGTCGATCCTGCTTGCCCACTTCAACGATGCTTGACATTACCCCGTATGCGAGCGTCACGGGATCGATACCGTCGCACTGGGCCACATACAGACAGTCCGGCTTGTCATTGATAACCACGTAGCCGACGGTCGTTTGTCCCGCCAATATGCGGAATAATCGATATCGGACGAAGGAAAGTTCGGTGTTGTATCGCCAGTTCAGGTAGGCCAGGCTTGGGGCAAATCGAAAGGAAAACGGGGATTTTTGGGGCAACAGGTCGTTCGAAAATGAACGCTCAGGATGCACCGAAACCTCTTCTCGGGAAGCGTCCAGAAGTCGCGATGTATATTTGCCGATCTTCTTTCTGGAACTGTTTCGCATAACCCACTTGGCTACTTTTCGCCACGAGGCTTCCTCTGGGAAGGTGGGATATGACCAATTAAGGTGATAATTCAGGATCTCGGCGAAGTAGGTCCATCCAAGCGAACTGGCAACCTTATGAGTGTCCTCTCCACCTCCAAAGACCACGCCTAAGGGACAGTCCTTTAGCCGCTTCATGAAGAGAAAGGCGCCTGCCCCTGGCAGGAGAGAATAATAATTGCTGGCGAATCCGAGCGTCATTTCGCCGGACTCGGATTCAAACCTCATGCGATCGACACCGATAGTGCCCACAATCCTATCGTTTGCGTCCAGGGCCAGAAAAAGCTTGCACCAGTCGTTGGATGAGTAGTAATAGTTGACAAACGGGCGATGAAACAAGCCTGATGTCGGACTGATGGACTCTACTGCACGCATAAGCGCGTCATACCGCCCCGGGCTGTATTCGATAATCCTCAATTATTCGCACCTCGATGCGGATGGAAGATATAGACGTCGTCTCCTGAATTGAGGACAATAGCGATTATGGATACCTCAGGTGGCAATTAGGCCACTGATTGTACAAACAAGACAGCGGCGTCTATGAATCAGAACGTAAACAATTTGGGAATCGGTACGATACGTCCGATCGAAACCTGCATTTAACATATTGCAAACCAATCGTCTGTGTCTAGCCCAAAATTTATGTTACATGTATGAATATAACTTATCGACGCCCGCTTATAATGTGCACTAGGTCAAAAAAGATCATCTACAGAATGCATCGCTATAATTCGTAGCACTAGCATCGGGACACATAGCATTGGCACTGGAGATTCAATTTTTAGATTAAGTGATGTCGATGGATTGCAAGTTACCCAGGATAACCAGACAATCCTGGGTGGTGCAGTATTGCAGCTGGCCCAACGTATTGATCGCTTATTCAGTCATTGGGCCCTCGGATTTGGTGCAGAAGAACAGCGGTGCTCACCGTTGGTTTCCGTAGCGCAGCTTCACAAACTCGAATATTTCAAATCATTTCCTCATCAAGCGATTTTCCCTGTTTCGTTGTCGCCCGATAATGAGAATCTCAGCGCATTTGCAGAAGATCCTGTTTCTTCAGAAGGCCAATTGCAGCTCACAAAAACTTCGCCCATTGATCATTGCCTGGCACCTGCTGCTTGCTTTCCTATCTATATCTCCATGACAGGGCAGAAATTGCCAGCTACATCGTATGTTACGCTGCGCTCACTTTGCTTTCGCAAAGAGCAAAGCCTAAAGCCTCTCGAGCGACAGACAACATTCACAATGCGCGAAGTGGTCTGTATCGGTGCGCAGGATGATGTGCGAGAATTTCTGGACCAATTCAGACGGATCCTTGAGCATTTCTTTGCGCACTGGAATTTGCCGGTAGCTTTGGAACGTGCCACCGATCCATTTTTTAACATAGCGACAAATCGCAAATACATCATGCAAAAAGTTGCGCCACTTAAGCACGAGATGGTATTTGACGGTCATCTCGCCATCGGTTCAATTAATTTTCATCAAAATTCTTTTGGAGAGGTCTTTGATATATCTTATCAAGGAAACCCGGTATTCTCAGGGTGTGTTGCATTTGGAATTGAACGGTGGGTGTTTGCGTTCCTGGATTACTTTGGACCCGAACCTGGTGACTGGCCAGGTTTTGAAGAACTGGTAGCTGGTTGAAAGACGGAATGTCGGTAAATAACTCGTATAATAGGCAGGCGATACGCGATTATGTTCGCGGCAAGGCTCAGTCTGTTGATCAGGTAACAATTACCGATGAGACCTTAATTATTCAGGAAGGATTGATTACGTCCGTTGACGTTCTGGAACTTATTTTACTGATTGAAGAACTGGGCGAGATCGAAATAGATGCTACAGAACTCGAACCGGACATGCTGGAAAGCATCGATAAGATCTGCCGGTCATTCCTTGAATAGGAGCGAATGTGGCATGATGACCGAACCGGATTATGAAAAAGAGGCAGTAGTTTAGAGATGCGACACAAACCTTCTTTTCAGGTTATGGCTCAAAAACTCATTACCGGGTCTGAGAAGAAAAAGTATGATCCATTCAATCGTGTTGACTACCAGGAAACTCTGAACAGCGACCGATGGCAATTTCCTGAAGAACTTTTGTCTCTGTACAATTCTCCAGTTTACGAAGAACTATCCGATGAACAAAGGTGGCGCTTATCGCTGCTCGAAGCAATAAACTTTTTTTCCGTAAACATTCACGGAGAACAGGCCCTGGTCTCTGCCATGGAACCGAGGCTCTACAGGGACAAGCGTGTCGGCGAGGATCCTGTTTCCAGCCAGTACATGCAGCATTTCATCCACGAAGAAAACTCACATACCTACATGCTCGCCGAGTATTGCCTGCGCTACCATGGTTCGGTGTTTCCCGACCGTTCATTTGCAGTTGCGCAGCCAAAATTTTCACCTGAGGTCGACGATCTGCTCTACTACGGCCGAATCTACATATTGGAAAGCTATCTTGGATTCATCAACCAGAAAGCCATCAAAGACCCGGATTTGGACACAACTGCACATCAAGTCCACGAACATCATTTTATGGACGAGGTTCGCCACAAAGCCTGGGACAAGGCAATGATTGAAGAAAATCTGCGCCGGGCCAAAGACATGAATCTCAGTTCGGAGCTTCAAGCGGTCAGGGAGTTGCTGGCTACCTATCAGGAGTACATCTACCAATCATCATGCAACCCGGCCGTATATCGTACTTTAGGGTTGGAGAATGGTATGGAACTTCGATCCGAAGTGATCGACTGTAGGAAACGCAAAGAAGTCCTGAGACCTTGGTCTGAAGGTCTAGCGAATTATTATGCGGAAATCGGAATTTGAATGAGCACCGAACCCGGATCCTTACTTTGTATTCATCTTCATTGGTCTAGTTTCCCTGCTGGTCTCTGTTTCATCTCAACTCCTCAAGTTAGGATGAACAAAAACACTCCCTTAAACCAGAGCTAAATCTGTTCCATAGGCGCTGACGGCG
>JAPUKJ010000011.1 GCA_027295705.1 Ignavibacteria bacterium
TAGAAGTACACACCGCTTGATAAAGTCCTACCATCAAATTCCACTGACTTGAAGCCGGCTTCCTGTCCATTCATCAAAGTCGCCACTTCCCTGCCCAGCGGATCGTACATCTTCAAGCTTACATGCTCGGCTCGAGGCAAGGAATACCGAATGGTGGTCACAGGGTTGAAGGGATTCGGATAGTTTTGCTCCAAGTTAAAGGATGTAGGGATACCTTCCTCACCGTTGTCGACACTAGTGGGGGAATTTCCTGCAAAACGTTGTATGTTGCCCTGCGAATGATTGCAAATGTACAACTCACCGTCTTGATCAACTCCAAACGATGAAATTGAAAATGGAGCATCAATCAGCAGGGAATCTGCAGTTACCTGCCCGTTCTCATACCTCAGCTTCCAGATTTTCCCGCTGCAGTAATCTGCATAAATGTAATCACCTACAAGGTCTGGTCTTCTATAGCCTCTATACACCTGCCCTCCTGTGATTGAGCAATCCGTTCCAATGTTTGGATACACTTTGATTGGAAATGTGTAGTCAGAAATGGGTCCACATCCGACGGTATTAAAGGGACTATTACCCTCATAACACCTCCAGCCGTAATTGGCTCCCTTTGTCAACGTATCGATTTCTTCCCATGAGTTCTGTCCGACGTCAGCAACATAGAACACTCCCGTCAAAGAATCCTCACTATACCTCCAAGGATTCCGAAGTCCCCAGGCGTAGATTTCCTCTCTGTAGCCTTCCGGGTTGCCGACGAGGGGGTTGTCAGCAGGAATGCCATAATTAGTTGTCACCGTGGTTGTATCAATGTCTATTCTTAACATTTTACCTTGAAGGCTATCAAGATTTTGCGCTCTATTGCCAGGATCACCTCCGCTGCCCCCATCGCCCGTGCCAATGTAGAGAAAACCATCTGTGCCAAAAAGGACATTTCCACCATTGTGGTTTGGAAAGGCTTGATAGATCTCTATGATGACGAACTCGTTCAGCGAATCAGCTTTGTTCGGATCCGTTTGAGAAACTGAGTACCTACCCACGACTGTTCTGCTCGGGTTTGGTGCCGTGTAATTCACATAGAAATAACCATTGGCGTCGTAGTCCGGATGGAATGCAAACCCGAGTAGTCCTTCCTCGCCGAAAGTCGAATTCAGTTTGTCGGCAATATTCAAGAAGGTAGTGCTTGATGCTACCGTAGAATCATTGGGGAATACCTTTATAAGACCATTTTGTTGAGCGACAAAAATTCTGTTTGTCCCGTCATTACTATGGGTTAGGAACAGTGGTTGAGTGAACGTTAAATTAGGAAATGCATTTACAAGCTGTATCGGCTGCGAGAATGAGGATTGTGAAATGCACAATAACAAGTACACCGCGAACCACCGGTTCGATCTTAGCATAAGTGACTCCTTGTATGTATGTTCGAACAAAATGTACTCCTTGGATTCGTCGCCTGCTGGCTATGAACAAACCATTTCCGCAGTTGAAAAAAGGAAGGGCAAAGGAACACCGCCACTGCCAACTCGAATGCGAGAAAGCCGCTCTTCCCGATTCTGCCCCGGACGAGCGGCCTTATGTTAAAATCGTGAATCTCTAAGTCGCTACTTCGCTATCACCATCTTCTTCGTGCCCACGAAATCTGGAGCCCTGAGACGGTAGAAGTAGATTCCGCTCGGAAGCTCACCGCTGTTGAACTCGAACTCATACGTCCCCGCAGCTTGCAGTCCCTCGTGAATCACCACAACTTCCTGTCCAAGCAGGTTGAATACCGCCAGCCGGACCTGACCGCTCTTTGGAAGTGTGTACTTGATGCTGGTCGTCGGGTTGAACGGGTTGGGAAAATTCTGCTCGAGGATAAAATCTCCAACCGTTTCATCCACCTCTTTAACTGGCGTCAAAACCGAAATTGTCAGCCACCTTTCATCGGAACTCGCCACTGTGTCCTGTCCGTCAGTGGCTTTAACACGCCAGTAATAAGTCTTGTTTGCATTCGGCAGAGGAATCGTAATTGTCGTTGACGTCCCAGCCAGCGTATCATCCAAAGCAGGACTGTCAAACGTAATCGTGGTATCGCGTTCAAGTATATAGCGAACAGTATCGAGATTCGGATCAATTGATTCCTCCCACCCAAACGTCACCATCGGGTTAACGCCGGTAAACACCAGTGTCGTGTCATTTGGCGGAGATAGCAGACTGAATGCAGATGGAGGGTCGTTCATGTACGGAGAATAGGAAATATTCAACCGTCTGAAAGCCAGGCTCATGACAGTGTCCTTCCCATCCGTGGCCTTGACACGCCAAAAGTAACTAACGCTCTCGCGAGGCAGCATCACTGTTATTGAGATCGATGTCCCGGCAAGAGTATCTTGCATTCCCGGACTGTCAAACGTACTTGCCGTATCAATCTCAATAGTATACTGAACAGTATCAAGATTAGGGTCTATAGATTCCTCCCATACAAACGTCACCATTGGATCAACAGTAACAAAAACCAGCGTTGTGTCATCTGGTGGAAATTCGAGACCGAACGCTGATGGAGGTTCGTTCAAGGGAGCAAAGCGGTAGATACTTGTGTTGCCACTGTATGAATAGCTGCAAATATAAAGTTCTTGATCCTCATCCACACCAAATGATGAGATCAAATATGAAGTATTAATCAGTAATGAATCTGCTGTAAGCTGCCCATTTTCGTAACGCAACATCCATATTCTACCAGATCCAAAATCGCCGTAGATGTACGCACCAGCCAGATCGGGCCTGCGATACCCACGATAAATGTAACCACCTGTTACTGTCGTTCCTAAACTGCGCCCGTAGTCCTTTATCGGCAACGTCAAGCCAGTGGTGTCGCAGACTCCTCCCCCCGGTCGGCAAATGCTTCCCTCCATGAACTTCCATCCATAATTTTTTCCCCTCTCTATCAAATCGACCTCTTCCCTCGTAACCTGTCCAACATCTCCCACCCAAAGCTGACCTGTTGCAGGATCAAAGCTAAACCTGAACGGATTTCGCATACCTAACGCCCAGATTTCTTCTCGATAGCCTTGCGTGTTTCCTGCGAAAGGATTCTCCGGCGGGATCACATAGTGTTGAGTAGCGGTAGTATCATTGACGTCGATCCGCAGCATCTTGCCCAATAGCTTTGTTGAATCCTGACCGTTGTTAAGTGGATCATTACCCGATCCGCCATCTCCCATTCCAATGTACAGATACCCGTCCAATCCAAACGCTATCATTCCGCCATTATGATTACTGTACGGTTGGTTAATCTCAACGATAATGAATTCACTGAGCGGGTCTGCGATGTTCGGGTTCGTCGAGGAGACCGAGTACCTGGCCACAACTGTCCTTCGTGGAATCGGCGCTGTGTAGTTCACGTAAAAGTAGCCATTGGTATCGTAATTTGGATGAAAGGCAAGACCCAGCAATCCTTGTTCACCGCCGGTGGAACTGAGCTTGCTGCTAATATCCAAGAATGTAGTGGCCAAGGCAACCGTGGAATCGTTTGGAAAAACCATGACAAGGCCGTTCTGCTGCACAACAAAAATTCTATTTGTCCCGTCATTGCTGTGGGTCAAGAACAGCGGCTTTGTAAAGGTGAGGTTGGGAAAGGCGTTGACAAGCTGTATACCTTGGGAGGACGCCTCAGTTGAAATCAGTAGAGTGACATATATCGCTGTGAGCAGGCAGCGTCTCATCATGTTTCGAGCCAGGACAAGCATTATTTGATCAACAACAATTTTTTAGTCTGAGAATATTTCAAGCTTTGCGACTGAGGCTCGGCAGTGAGCCTATATAGATAGACACCGCTCGCCAAAGATCCTACCTCTAACAATTCTTTTCTTCGACCTGCGTTCTGAAACTCATCTAGCAGTGTCATGACATGCTGGCCAACAGCATTGTAGAGCTCCAACAGGACGTGTGAACCTGTTGGCAGATCGTATGCAATTGTCGTCTGGCTGTTGAATGGATTAGGATAGTTTTGTTGAAGAGAATGGAACGGAGGGGGAGAA
>JAPUKJ010000110.1 GCA_027295705.1 Ignavibacteria bacterium
CGATGTTCGATACTTTACTTTCCTTTAGCGCCTGAATTTTCTCATCGATATAGGACATGACGCCTACTTGGTCAAGCCATGAGAAGGCTTCATCGTATGCGGTGTCGGATATTTTGTATAACAAGTGCCCATTGACATCCACTGCTCCTTTGTCATAAAACCTTTTCAAAACTGCAAGATAGGCGACCTTGTAGCTTGGCAGATCGATATTCGTGGCACCCAGGATGAAAGGATGGTCCCGCTCATCGCCTCGTCCATCCAGAAATGTGGCTGCTTCTGCATCGGTTCGAGCCACAATAATCCCGGGGACTTTCATAATATCAAGTTGAAATCGAGCTGCGTTCAGCCTTATGTTTTGTTCATATTGAGGGACCAACACCTTCCCGGCTTGATGTCCGCATTTCTTGACACCGGGCTTTTGATCTTCGATGTGGTACCCTGGCACCCCCGCCTCGACAAATCTGCGGATAAGGTTTCTGACATGAGCCTCACCCCCATGTCCGGTATCAGCATCTGCAATAATAAAAGGCCGGTAGTCAATTACTGGAGAAGCCATTCGCTCCTTCTCTGACATTCTAGATCTGGCAAATTGTTGATTCTTGTCGGCCGAAAGCAACGCCCGAACGAGTCCAGCTGCATCATCCGGTACTTGACTTAATGGATAACTTGCCAAATCCGGCCCCTGATCTTCTGTCACCGATCCTTTTGCGGACGTCGCCCATCCACCTAAATAGATACCCTCAAGACCCATACGCTTCATTATAACTGCTTGCCCTGGCGAATAAGGGCCAAAAGTCGTTATCTGCTGTCGATTAGAAAACAATTCCCTTAGTCGATCAAAAAATCCTTCTGCAGCATTTCTTGCAACTGAATAGTCCCTTCGTATTGTCCCTCGCTGTTCAACTACTTGCCGCGGGGAATAGAGGCGTGTAATTCCTTGAAAGCGAGGGCTCGAAAACCATTGCTCGGTTTCAACGATTTCTTTTTCAAATGATTCCATCTCGACCTCCGGTTTGATTACAGACGTCATTGTCGCGGCACAAAATCCAAGTTTTCCGTGATTCTGGTGCCATCCCCTTTGAATGAATCCATGTACAGCTTTATCCTTTCTTTGGCGGTGTGCAAATCATGATTATTCAAATTGATGTTCAAGAGATCAATATACCAGGGAGCTTTGACATTATCTAACACGTACGTTTCAACGATCTGACTGGCAATCGGTAAGGTTGTTCGTTTTGAATTGTCATGAACATCTTTGTCTTTTGCCTGGAGCAGTTTTTCGTATTCTTCTGCCAATAACCTTTGAAATATGTCGACTGTAAAGACGTCTCCTGATTGTAGCCCCGTTTCAGCATCATCCTCCGTTAGTCTTGCCCCTTTGTGGATCCACTCCCACAGGATGCTCAAACGAATTTCTCCCGTAGCCATATCTTCCATCAGATACAAAATATCATCATTATTGAAGAAGTCGGCCGGCTTTAACGCCGCCGACTGAAATCCCTCACCAAACGCGTTCCCATACTGCAAAGCGACACTCAACAGATTTCGTGCTCCCCGAATTGTTCTCGGGGCTGGTTCAAGCAGCGTCAGACCATCTGCATCAGCTTCTGTGTATGTCAGGGGGGGAAAAGTTCTTCCAAGCTGGTTGGCCTCACCAACCTTTTCCCACACAGGTCGAACAACATGAACCATCTTCCAATGTGCGACCCACTTACCACTAGCCCCTTCTCTCTGCTCACGTGCTCCCCCGGCAACGGCTTTCTCCATGCTGTTCGCGACAGCCTCTTCCGAACCGACCGGGATATTAGGTTCCATACCCCCCTGCCAAAGTGCAAAATTTCCATTCATGTCGGGCGTGTTTACAGCTCGACGCACGCGAACTTCATAATTTCTCATGTAACCATACGTCATCGTAATGGCTTCAATATTGGGATTGACAAACTCTAGATGCCATGTCATCGCATCTGCTACGCTGTTGATGTAATCCCATCTGCCGGTATTATATCCGACGAAATGTCTGCCCAAAGCTGCACGGATTTCCATCAACTGAAAGGTTGCTTCGAGTTGCTCAACAAGTACATAGACTTTGATTGTTCCGATTGGAAGGCTCAGATGCTCCTCAAGCGCTGACATCATTTCATTCCACAGTGCCGCCTCCTCCGCAGTCTGAATCTTGGGCAGATACAGGACGATGGAAGAACCCGATGTCTGCAATTGCTGGTAGTTGTTTACAACGTAGAGTGTCATATCGATGATCGCAGCAGAAAACGCCAGACCATTCTGATCACGAACGTGTCGATCGTCCAAATGTAATCCTCGCACACGGAAAATCTTCGTGGTAAAATCTAATTGCTCTCTCCAGTCTTCAATGATTTTTCTCCCGAAAAAACCCAATGCCCATTTGTTCATCTCCTGTGCAACCCGCTCGGCTGTTTTCATGAAGATGGAGTCTTTTTCAATGGCCAATTTAAGGTTTCTTTGATTGTCTAACGACATCGTTGTAACCTGGCCCAAGGCATCCTCGCCATCAAACATCCAACCATCCGCGCCAGAAAGTAAAGCATAGGCAACATTGCGGATACTTTTCTCAACTGGGGCATTCGGTTTTGCCCCAGGACCTGTTCCTTGAATCCATTGTCGCTGAAGATCTGCTGGAATGTCTGAACCAATAAACTTACCGTCTCTGGCCTCTTGCACCTTTATGTTGGTCCGCGGGACATCACCGTTTTCATCCAGAAATGTAATTTTCTGTCTGTTCCGAGCTCGCTCCGCTCTTTTCTTGATTCTTTTTACCATGACCGTTTTTTGGTCTTTATTAAATCTGGCCAAAGACGCCAAAGCGGTCATGACTTCTGGTGTATATACATCACGATAGGAACTTTGGAGATCGTCCCGAATTTCTAATTTTCCAGATTTGCTGGGCGCAGTATGAAATTGAATTTTTTTATGAGCGGTACTTATTGTCTTATCTCCTCACGATAGCACGCAAGTGTGTTACCTTAGGTCGTTTCCTATGACAATAACAGCATGTGGGCTGTCTGCAAATATACTGTAGGAAACCGAAAATGACAAATCTGGCCGGATCAATTCGTCGGAGCCTTCAGGAAAAAGCGCGGGATCCTCACGGTGCGGCCTTACTTCGTGTACTTCTCCGCTCCAAGAAAATGCAGTGACACATACTGCTCGTCACCTATTACCCAACTATCATGCGGTTCTGGAGGAATATAGAACAGGTTTCCGGGACTTAGTTCTGTTACACGGCCATCTTTGAACGCCGCGGCTGCCCTGCCCGAAAGAACGAAACCAACGTGCTCGACCGAACAGAAATCGCTGCCCACGAGTGGGCTGACATGAACAGACCACTTCCAACCAGGTTCATACGTAGCCCGACCGATCGTCAATCCACCGATCTTAACAACTTCGAATTTTCCCTTCTCGAAACGTCTAATCTCGTCGGGTTTATCGAAACTTTTCAGAACGACATCGAGCATGCTCTTCTTAATAGTTATCGTAGCCCTTATTTCTTGCGTCGCAACAGAGCGTCAAGCCCGTACCTACCAGAGCCAATGAGAACGAAAGTCAGTGCAATGAATCCATAAAGGAGTGCTTTCTCCTTCACGCCAAAGGGATCCGCTGCGTGCCAGAGACCTGCTGCGACGCTCATAGCGATGAGAATGAAAAACGCTGCCGGGCGGGTCATCAATCCGGCGGCTAGCAACAGTCCCCCAAAGAACTCGGAACATGCAACCGCCCATGCAAAAAATCCCGCCATAGGAAAGCCAAGATTACTCACGCCTTCAATAAATCCCTCCGATGGCGGCATCTTGCCAACCCCATGTCCCAAAGATATTGCTAAGCCAGTAAACATGCGAAGCAAAGTCAAACCGACATTTGCAAGTGTCGAATTGATCTCTACTCCGCCCAACAAACGTTTCCTAATTCTCATCTCCTGACACGCTGTGGAAAAATCTAATCATTGTCACGCTGAATCGTTTGATCCATGCCTGGCCTCGATGCATCATGAGAATCATACAATCACCAATTACGTCAGGTTGAGCGCCTGTCTGCTCCACGAGTCTTTCGACTCCCTACGGGATCGTTCCACGAATCTACGATTCGAAGAATCGGTAGATAGATCGAAGAGTCGTAGACCGACAAGGCAGGAAGTCGAAACCTGTCATTGGCAGCGAAGTTGCCCGTCTGACTTGATGCTCTTAAGTACTGTTCTTTTTCAACAACTTGCTACAACCGAGACGCAGCCAGTTGGATATCTGACCAGGCCCAGGCCTTTTCAAGACGTGCTTCGACTTGCTCGACCTCTGTTTTCTTATTTTGCAATTCTAGGCTTTTCTTCAAACCAAACAGTGACCAGCCATTCTCAGGGAACGTTTCCAAGTCAGCGCGGTAAACAAGTTCAGCGTCGGCCGGTCTGCCTGCTTCAATCAGGACAGCCCCAAGCGAATGGCGTACCGGGAAGAACCAATCCGGCGGTTCGTTGTACGTGAGTCTGTCTTCTATTGTGACCGCGGCCTGCAAATGTTTAATGGCCTTCTCGTAATTCCGTTGGGCAGCAGCAAGCTCGCCAGCTAATGCGTTAGCTGCGATTTCCATTAACTGGTCCGTTCGGTTGATATCCCAGATCGTAATGTCATTGAGAGCTGGATTTACTGATATTTTCCTGACAAGGTTAAGTTCCTGCTCAGCCTCCTCAAATCGACCAGTCCTGGCAAAAGCGATGCCGCGAGCGTAATGCCATACGCCTTGAGGATACACCAGGTCGTCTGCAGGTTTCGAGTATGCCAGAATTTCAGCCCATTTTCCGAATCGCACATACGCGTAGAGCGGGATAACGAGAAAGTGCTGGAGCGTTCCCAATCCGGGTTGACGCATCATAGCGGTATCTACCTTGGCCGATGTGCTCTTTGCAGCCGCAATTGCCTTTTCACTTGCACCTTCCAATGTAGCGGTTGCCCAGAGGAAGTGGTGATTATGAGGAACATATGCCAACGGATAAATGCCTTGGGCGCGGCATTGCGTAACGTAAGAATCATCAGATTTGATTGCTCGTTCGTTGGCCAGAGAGCCCTCGTGATATTTCCCGACGCGAATATAGATATGAGAAGGCATATGAACCAAGTGTCCCGCGCCTGGCACGACATCGCCCAGTCTTTCGGCACTTGGCAACCCGCGGTCCGGACTTTTGGAAGCTTCAACTGCATGGATGTAGAAATGGTTTGCCCCCGGATGGTGAGGGTTTCGTTCCATTGCGTACTCCAGCACCTTCAGGATTTCCGGCGTCCATGGTTTCGCTTTACCGCTCTTTTCCCAGTAGTCCCACGGATGCAAATCCATCAGCGCTTCGGCAGTGAGGGCCGCTGCGTCCATGTCATCCGGATAACGCTGGTGTAATTCTCGCATGGCATTGGCATAAGCCTTATCTAGCTCACTTCGATCATCAAGGGCTTGAGGCTGGTAGCGGGTGGACAGCGCTTGAATGTATCCTTGCTCTTTTTCAGTGACGTCCGGTGCCAAATGGATGGCTTTTTCTAGCGCCTCATAGGCTTTGGGCGCATCTTCCGGATCCATTGAACCATTAATATTCGGCCCGAGTACAAGCGCAACACCCCAGTATGCCATCGCACAGTTAGAATCCAGTCTCGCCGCTTCACGGAATGACCGTTCCGCTTCTTTGTGGTTAAACCCATATGAGAGGATCAATCCCTGGTCAAAGAAGCGTTGCGCTAGGTCGACGTCGGTTGAGATTGAGTGATGATGGCTGCCCATCCCCTCTAATAGCGGTGCTGTTCGCCCATCGGTTGTATCGTTATCAGTTTCTTTGGTACAGCAGAGGAAGAAGGGGATGACAAAAGCCAACAAGGTTATTTTTGTCATAGAATGCATGGTTACTTCTCTTCTGTTTGAGACAATACGTTGCTATCGTGTTAGTTTTGCGAAGACACTAACTGTATCGAATTCCTTGAGGCGTGTCGGGCCTAGTTCGCGGCCGCTCTTAGCGCAAACCGCGGGATCCTTGCCTCAAACTCCTCACCATTTGGTCGCCGCATCAAGTATGTGCCTTTCATATAGCCTTCGAATGTCTCAAGGATGCAGAAGCTGTTGTATTCGTGTGCATGTCCGGGGCGTATTACCGGCTGCTTGCCAACGACACCGGCGCCTTCAACTTCCTTTACCTGGTCGATGCCGTCATGGATGTACCAGTGCCTTCGCATGAGCGTGACATTTTCGGAGCCGTTGTTCTCTATCCGAACAAAATAGGCAAAGACAAATTTGTGCATCATGACGTTGGACTGCCCGTCGAGATACATGGGGTGTACAGTTATGGTTATGTCTTGTGTCGTCTCTGTGAAAGTGCTCATAAAATAATCTCCGTTCTGTTAATAGTCATGCTGGCAAAGAGATCCCAACTGTAGCTGGCTGCTGGAAGAGTCCATAGTCATTGCGAGGAGCGGAGCGACGAACCAATCCCTCTTTTTCTCGCGCAATTCGCGGGCGAGATTGCTTCGCTTGCAATGACTGCTCCAAAGCTAGTTGTTGGACACCCTCATTTAGTGTGCCGGAGTTTTTCATCACCTTGCCAGGAACAAATTTCCCCTCACTTCTTAACCAAGTCTTCGTAAATGGTCTCTACAAACTTGTCGGGCTTAATCCACCCCTGTCCCCACGCTGCATCAAATTCAGCTGTTGGCTTTGATGACTTGATTTCCTCTAATGTTTTCTTTTCAGTCAACATATTCATTACACGGTCCCGCACCGTAACGAGCATGTCGTGATAAGTCTTCAAGCCGTCAGCATCCGAGAGTGATCCATGCCCCGGAATTACTTTGGTGTCTTTGTCAATCATTGTGAGCACGTGATTAACCCCCTCAATAACTCCGTTCACTGAGCCACCGCTGGAAAGATCGATGAAGGGATATGATTCGGAAAAATAGAGATCGCCCATATGGACTACGTTGGCCTTCCGAAAGTGAACGACCGCATCACCATCCGTGTGCGCGGGGTCCACATGAAAAACATGCACCTCGTCACCGTTCATGTGGAACGTCACGGCGTCATTGAAAGTGACGATGGGTAGCGCGTCTTTAGGAGAGGGGGGAACCCTGTTCCCAAGGGCCTGTATGAATTGCTCTGTGCTCATGCGTTTGCGAACGTTATCGTGGGCGACTATAATGGCACCCGCCTTGCCGAAATTTTCGTTCCCTCCGGTGTGATCTCTGTGCCAGTGCGTATTGAGCACAAAACGGATGGGCGCGCTGCTAATTGCCTCAACAGCAGTCTCAATCTTTTCTGTAAGAGGTGCAAACTGATCGTCAACAAGGAAGACTCCGTCTTCACCAACACACACTCCAATATTCCCACCTCGCCCCATAAGCATATAGACATTGTCTGTGATCTTCGTGGTTTGAATCTCAACCTTGTCAAAGTCCTGGGAAAACGTGCTGACTGTTGACGCGATTATCGATGCTGCTGTGGCGACAGCGCGGATTAGGTTATTCTGGAGTGTTGACATGGCAGTCCCTATTGAATTGATAGTTGAAGCTTGTTATTTCAAAAGTAGTAGTTTCTTTGAATCGACGTACGTGCCGGCCAGCGTAGGAGCAGCATCAAGGCCCGGCATGAGGAGCATGCGAACGATATAAAGACCAGTTGACAGATTGGTGCCATCAAAATGTGTCCTGTACGTACCCGCACGTTTCGCTCCTTCCACGATGGTTTCAACTTCTCTTCCCAGCACGTCGTAGATTCGTATGGTCACATCGATGGGAGTAGCCGGATCATCGGCTCCCCCGGCGATGGAATATTCTATTGTTGTTTGCGCATTAAAAGGATTAGGATATGCACGCAGCAATGCGAAGGAAGTTGGTTCAACCATTGGCTCAGGGACATCTGTTGGGAGTTCTGTGGAATACTTGTATACGGTTTGCCCAACCGCGTAGCCCACTGTATCGCTTAACATCTGAAACCTGTTCACTCGAACTCCAAAGCTTTCTTCAAACCAGGTCTCGCCACCGTCTGTAGTTGCGTACGTAGGCTGACTACTATTCCCTCCGATCCAACCGTGTGTCTCGGTAGCAAACCCAATGCCCTGTACGTAATAGGCACTGGTACGGAATAACTTTTCCTCCCAAGTTATCCCTCCGTCCGTTGTCTTGAGGAAGTTCACCGGTCCGCCGCTATTCTTTTGAAGCGAGACGTAGCCGACCTGACGAGACGGGAAATAAATCTTCCAACACCACTCACCTATCCGGCTTGTTGTGTAGCGCGTTTCCCACGATAGTCCTCTATCGGACGTGAACAAGATTACTCCACTTGAGCTCGAGTTCACCGGCCCGGTATGTCCCACCGCAAAGCCCGAATCGGGAGTGAAGAAATAGCAATCAAGCAGTCCCATAGCATACATGCTCATGGTACGTGACTCCCAGGTATTGCCGCCATCCATGCTTCTGACAAAAAAGGCCGGACCTCGGACACGCCCGACTGCGTACACAAGTGAGTCGCCCACGGTTTGAATGCCGCACAAGCCGCGGGGCTTGATCGGAAAGATATTGTTATTCGCTGCCCAGTTCATGCCGCCGTCTGTTGTCTGGTAGATTATGTTCGTATCGGTTGCACCGCCAAATTCCTGTGTACCAAGATTGCACGCCCAGCCTCTCATTGAATCGGCGAAAGCCAGACACCTGAAATATATTGTATTCTGGTCGAACTGTTTCACCCAGTTCCCGCCTCCGTTGGTGGTTTTCCAAATCTGGCCGAATCCATTTGCGATCCAACCAAGAGTCGGACTTACAAAAGACACATCATCAATTCTTGACGAGGATAGAAATGGGGCAGTGGGCAACGTCCGCCAGACCGAATTAGTTTGTGCGAACAGTGCACTGCTGCTCATGACAGTGCCAGCAACGAGAATCATTTTGAACATAGATGAGTTGAAGGTTTTCATGTTCCAAATTTTTGTGAGATAATTAGCGTCCCTGATAGTAGAAAAATACCTGAACCAATTCCGGGCTAAGAAGCTTTGTTAGTTGCCGGCAATACTGTTCCCCGGCATTCGCCAAAGCCTATTCTTCTGAATCCTTCACGCTGGCAATACGCGCGCATGATCACCTCATCGCCATCCTGAAGGAATCGACGTACTTCTCCGCTCGGTAATTGGATCGGCTCAGAGCCGCGCGAAGCCAGCTCAAGCAAACATCCTCTCGAATCTTTCGTGGGTCCCGAAACTGTGCCGCTGCCCATCAGATCACCGGGGCGGAGGTTACAGCCGTTGCTTGCATGGTGGGTTAGCATCTGAGCGATCGTCCAGTACATATCTTTAAAGTTCCCCTGGCTTAGCCGCATCGGAACCATTTTTTGATTTCTCATCTTTTCTGAGGTTATGAAAACTTCCAGTGTGAGATCGATGCCACCATGCTCCTGATCTTCC
>JAPUKJ010000111.1 GCA_027295705.1 Ignavibacteria bacterium
GGACTAATAGGTTACGCGGCGAGAAGCGTCTGGCAGGTTTGGAATACCCTTTCACTGTAGATGTATTGCATGCAGTTGTTAGGACAGACTGGAGAGTAGTAGCATGGGCAGTCGAACTCGGGTTCAAGAATCTCGCCAAGCCCGTATAATTCGAATTCATGTTGGCTGAAAATGTTATTGAACAGGACAATCTTCTTGTTAAGTCCAACAACAATATGCATAGCCATCGTTACTGCAGTCACAACGAGCGTGCATTGGTCGACAAGGTTAATGAATTGCGGTAACGGGAAATGACCGAGATACAATCCACCGCTTTTCTGGGCCAGCCGTCTATTCTTCTTGTCTTCATGCGCGCCACCCAGGAATAGTGGAAGATAACCAACCTTCCTGAGCTTCTTTGCAAGGGTGAGCCAGTTCTTTTCTGCCCATAGGCGGGAAACCCAACGACCACCGCAACCAGTATTCAGGCCGACAATCTTTTTCTTCTTTGGAAGCTTCCATGTGTAGCCGTTGTGACTGAAGGAATCCAGCATGTACTTCTCTCCTGCGAATTTCATTCCAGAGATTTCGAAGATCTCTTCTTGGTAGGTTTTTATGTTGTCCTTGCTCAGGTCATCGAAAATACCGGTCATGAACTTCGGCACTGCGTCATTGTCGATTGGTGCAACCTTCCCTTCTCTTAACACAAAGCCCTTCTTTGTGACGGCTGAAAGCGTCGCCGTGAGACCACACGCTTCTATGTCTTTGTCAAGATTGATAATTAGGTCGAACTGGGTTGCTTGAAGTGCAGCAAGGCTTTGCGTAGTGAAAGGCAGGATGACATCAACTGTGCTCGGTATTATCTCGGGCGTCAGAGTCAACCACCAGATCTGTGCGTGAGGATGGAGGTCCTTGAGCCTCCTCAACAGAGGTGTGGTACGAATAACGTCGCCAATTGCTCCCAGCTTGATGAGAAGAATCTTTGAAGTAAGTTTTTCATAATGTGTGCAGTCGTGCCCCTGCTCATCTATGCAATGGATGCCGTATTCCTTGTGGGGAGTGCATGGCACATCTCCTCTGAACCAGCGACAGTCGATCTTAAGGGATTCAGGAGAACTCCAAGCCCTTTCCATTCAAGGCTTTCTTCTCTCTAGCGTATGAACTCTCTGATGGCGTATTGTTCTTCGGTATGTCTCGTTTTGCTTATCATCTCGCCGAGTAACCCGATGGATACAATCTGAATCCCGACAATGATCAGTAGAATGCCGCCCAAGAACAGAGGCCGATTGCTCAACGATGTCTTCTCGAAGTACCACTCGACAGCTAGCCAGCCATCAATAACGAGTCCGGCAAGGAACGCCATTATGCCCCAGAATCCAAAGAGATGGAGTGGGCGACGTAGATACCTTGTCGTGAAAAGGGCTGTCAAAAGGTCCAAGAATCCCTTCCAGAAACGTCCTATTCCAAATTTTGTCTTACCGTATTTCCTTGAGCGGTGGTGCACTTGTAGCTCGCCCACTTTGAATCCCTCCCAATGAGCTAGTACGGGCACATATCGATGGAGTTCACCGTAAACTTTAACCGTCTTGACTACCTCTTTTCTATATGCCTTGAGGCCGCAATTGAAATCGTGAATCTTGATACCCGTTAAGAGGGAGGTGACGAAGTTGAAGAATCTTGAAGGAATTTTCTTTGAGATTGGGTCTTGGCGGACTCTCTTCCAGCCGGATACGAGGTCAAATCCCTGGTTGATTTTTCTTACGAGGGCGGGAATCTCGGATGGGTCGTCCTGCAAATCGGCATCCATTGTGATTACCACCCTACCCTGAGCTTTCTCGAAACCAACTGAAAGAGCTGCTGACTTTCCATAGTTGCGTCGGAAACGGACTATTTTGACTCGATGATCCTGACGCTTGAGACCACGTAGTTTTTGGTATGAATTGTCTGTGCTGCCATCGTCAATGAAAAGGAGTTCGTTACGGACGTTCATTTGTTTGAATGTAGAACGGAGTTCTTCATGTAATTCCCTAAGTGAATCTTCCTCATTGTAGAGGGGAATAACGACGCTTATGTCTATCCCTTGGTTGTGTTGGGGAGAGCGAGGTCCTCGTTGGCGGTTGGGCTCTCGTCTGCGTTCTTGTTCTCGTCCTCTTACCGGTTCCGGTTGTTGATTGCTGTTCCGCTCCTGATTGCTGGGTCCATGCGAGCTCCGTTCATGTTGCTGGTGTTGAGCCGTTACGGCTTTCTCATCCAGCTGTGGTTCTTCTGGACGAATGGGTTCGTCGAGTGGTCCTTCAGGTGTTTGATTGGACATTATATTACTCGGACATCTTTGATGTTGAAGAAGCATCGCGCTATCAAACCAAGCTAACCAATTCCGTTTTGAAAATCAACGTACTATCACGGCATTATCCATAAGTCATACGCAGCTTTTGTTGACATTCGGAACGCTCTTATCTATATTGCTATCGCTTTCATCTGGCCCGCCTCGTATATTCAAACAAAGATTTCAGAGAGGTGCTCTCATGGCACTGAGTCGGAAAGGAAAAATATGGTTGATCATACTTGCTGTCCCTGTGGTTCTCATTATCGGCGCAGCAATAACGCTCAAGATTCTGTTTACCAGCGATCGCTTGAAGGCAATCATCATTCCTAGAGTGGAAGAGGCTATGAATCGTTCAGTAGCTGTTAACGACATCAGCCTCTCACTCTTTCCTTCGATAGCGATTGTCATCGAGAGCCTTTCCATTTCCAACAGAACAGGAAGTGGTTTCTCAGATCAACCACTTCTTACACTTGATAGGCTTGTGCTGGACGTGCAGTTGGCGCCTTTGCTCAAAGGAAGTCTAGAGGTTCCTACAGTCTTGCTGGAGCGGCCAAGGTTGTTTCTTGAGATCAATGAAGAAGGTATAGCCAATTACACCACAGATGAGGAGCAATGGAGAGCTCCCCTAGACACAGGGCAGGTTCTGGACACCGCAGTTGTAACCTTCGAGGGTCGATTTCTACTATCAAATCTTCAGATAATTGATGGTGCAGTTGAGTATATCGACAGGCGAGAAAACTCAGCGATACATATCGAAGGGCTGAACCAAACAGTACGCATTGAAGTTGTCCCGGTGGTAGATGAAGTCCGTATTGAGAGTCAGACCTCGATTGATAAGTTCAGCTACGGGAACGTCACAACGCCTCTGGTGTCCAATTTACGGATGACACTGACGCAGGAGCTGTTGTATGACCGACAAAAGGATCTATTGACGATTCAGAAAGGAGAGGGAACATTTCAGGATATGGTGCTGGCTGTGAAGGGGACAATCTCGTCCCTTTCAACAGCCCCAACAATGGATTTGGCTATCGAATCTAACAATATAAACATTGCGGAGCTGATTTCGATTGTCCCTAGGGAATACATGAAGAAGGCAGAGGGATTACAAGGCGAGGGAACTGCCCGGGTGAAGCTCACGATCAAGGGTGTAGTAAGTGATTCCACCCAACCTGACATTGCTGGTTCGATTTCTGCAACCGATGCCAGTGTGCAGTATGCCTCTCTGCCGAAGCGCATAACGAATGTGAACATTGTGTCAGAGTTCACACGGACAAGTAGGAAGCAGGAGTTTCGGGTTACGAAATTCTCCGCCAATTTAGGTGGGAACCCCTTGTCTGCAACCTTGAGAGTGGTGAACTTTGATGATCCCTCTTTAACGATGGCCGTGAATGCATCCCTGAATTTGGCTGAGGTTAAGGACTACTATCCGCTAGAAGTAGGTACGGAGTTGACTGGACTATTGAAGGCGAAAGTGGACATTGCAGGGAAGATCAGTAATCCTCATGCGATGAAGGTAAGCGGCTTGCTAGATTTTCAGGGGGTGACGATCAAAACAGCAGCAAGCGAGAAGCCTGCACAAAATCTTAATGGGAAAGTGACTTTTAGCAACGAGATTCTTGATGCTAGAAAACTCTCAATGACCGTGGGTAGATCGGATCTATCACTTGCATTCCGGATGAGCAACTACCTCTCTATGATGTCTGATGACAAATCTGCTCCAAAGCCGGCAGCGAATGTGGTTCTCACCTCGAATCATTTGTATACTGCTGACATCATGACGGATGAGTCCAAGACTAAGACCAGCACTGCAACCCAGAGCAGGCCAGAAAGTAAGCAGCCAGAGAAAAGCTTCACGAGGGTTCCCCTGCCAAATGTTGATATGGATATTTCCGCTACCATCGGAACACTGACGATGGAGAAGTTTGAACTTACTAATGTGCGTGGAAACATGACGATCAGCAATGGCATTATCAACCTGCAGAACTTTTCATTTAATATCTTTGATGGATCTATTGCAACCAAAGGAGCGCTCAACCTGCAGAAACCTGAAGAGCCAAGCTTTGATCTTGCAATGGACATGAAGAACGTAGACGCACACTCAATGTTGCCGAACTTCACAACCTTCGGCGAGCGGATGTACGGTAGGTTGAGCATGAACACGACGTTGAAGGGGACTCTTGATGATACGCTCGGCCTTGATCCGCAATCGTTGTACGGTCGTGGAACGGTTCACGTGGCAAAGGGCAAGCTAACGGGTGTCAAGGTAAATCAGGTAATTGCACGCCTTCTCAAACTACCAGATTTAGAGGAGATCGAATTCAACGATTGGTCGAACGCATATACAATTGCGGACGGGCGCATCTACATCAAGGGCTTGAGGATTTCTGCGCTTGATGCTGACTACATTGTAAATGGGTCGCAAGGGCTTGATGGGTCGTTGGACTACACAATGTCGTTGGTGTTGCCGAAAAAGACGTCTGCAAAAATAAGCGTTCCTGGATTTGCCAGTCGAGCAATAGATCTTTTCAAGGATGAGTCGGGTAGGGTAAAACTCGATTTTTCCGTTAGTGGTACTACAGACGATCCGAAGGTTGCGCTGGACACGGAGGCTGCACAGAAGAAAGCAAAAGACCTCGCGAAACAGAAAATCGCCGATGAGGTAAAGAAGCTTGAAGAAAAGTTGAAGGAAAAAGGGAAAGAGATTCTGAAGGGTTTGTTTAAAAAGAAGAAGCCCTAATACGTAGTGAACCCCCGCATGTCGGTTTCTCTCCGCCCCAAGAAATCACTGGGGCAGAATTTTCTCAGAGACGAGAACATCTCTCGAAAAATTGTTGCTGCGATCAATCCGCGACCTTCGGAGGTAGTGTTAGAAATCGGTCCAGGTGAAGGTGCGTTGACGAAGTATCTTGCACCGTTGGTGTATAGACTGATCGTTGTTGACGTAGATAGGCGAGTGGTTGCGAGAATGCGCAACGCGTATCGAAGCGAAGAAGTGGAAGTACGACATGAGGATTTCCTCACCACTGATCTTGATCAGATTGCCAGACATTGGAACCAGTCAATACGGATTGTAGGGAACATTCCTTATCATATCACTAGCCCGATCCTGTTCCATGTGCTCGATAATCGAACGAATGTGACGGACATGACGTTGATGCTTCAGAAAGAAGTTGCCGGTAGAATCATCGCCGTCTCGGGCACAAAGAATTACGGCATCCTATCGGTTTTTTGTCAGCTCTTCGCAGATGTGAAGAAGTTATTTGATGTATCGCCCAGTTCATTCTATCCAAAACCAAGAGTCTCGTCGTCCGTGGTTCGGTTTACAATGCTCTCCAAACCCCGGTTTCCCTTGGCGGATGAACAATTCTTTCGCGCGATGGTTCGATCGATCTTCGGAAAACGAAGGAAGACTCTCAGGAATTCGCTCAAGTACTTTGTTGAGGAAAGAGGCATGAAACTGCCGTTTGAACTTGAACCGGTGAAAGGGCACCAACGCCCTGAGGTTCTTTCAGTAGCAGAACTCGTTGAGTTAGGCAATAGTTTAGCTAAGGAATCGCGAAATGGTGCGGAAAACTGACACTACACTGGAACCCTCCAAGGCAAACACTCGGCGAGAGGCGTACGCGATAACACCTTCTCGGGGAGTGCGAACCATTGAACTTGATGAGGAGTTTCTCGGAGATATTCGCGAGCTCATCAAGGACAATGCCCACATCAGCCTGTTGAACATTCTTGCCGATCTCCATGGTGCTGATATTGCTGATTTGATTGAGAACCTGAGCGGGGATGAGCGTCGGTACATTTTCGGATTACTAAATCCGCCTGTTGCTAGTGATGTCCTGCGGGAAGTTGATGAAAGTACTCGGGAGCAGCTGCTTAGCACAATCTCGGTTGAAGAGATCACCAAGATCGTTGGTGAGCTCGAATCTGATGATGCTGCTGACCTCATTGCTGAATTGCCCAAGGAAACTGCTTCTGTTGTCCTTCACGCCATTAGGGCCGATGAGGCAGCAAACGTTGAGAAATTACTGCGCTACCCCGAGGATTCCGCCGGTGGTATCATGGCAGCGGAAATGCTAACGGTGAAAACAACGGACACCGTCAAGACTGCCATAAGAAAAGTGCGTGAGTTTGCAAAGCAGGATGTGCAGCTCTACAATATTTATGTTATCGATCAGGATCGTGTTCTTTTGGGCCTACTCCCAGTTGCCGACCTGATCTTACAAGGGCCCGGTCGGAGAATGGGAAAAGTAATGAGACCTGTAATAAGCGTAAACGCCAGCATGGACCAGGAGGAAGTTGCAAATTTGATGGAAAAATACGACCTGGTCTCTGTTCCTGTAGTGAACGAGAGGCAACAGATTGTCGGCCGCATAACCGTTGACGACATAGTGGATGTTATCAAGGAAGAAGCGACAGAAGACATCGAACGGATGGCGGGCCTCGTGGGTACCGAGGACTTGTCGTCTTCGGTGCTTAGGATATCACGCATACGGCTTCCTTGGTTAATTCTTGGTTTTATCGGTGGAATCTTATCCGCCGTTGTCTTAAAGAACTTTGAGGCATCCCTCGAAGAGATCATCGCGGTAACATTTTTTATTCCGATAATCATGGCTATGGGAGGTAATGCGGGCATTCAATCTTCAACAATTGTCGTACGCGGACTAGCAACCGGCGATGTTCGTCTCGGCCTGACGGGCAAGCGGCTGGCAAAAGAATCTGGCATTGCACTCACAAATGGCGTAATCCTCAGCACGTTGCTCTTTATCGTGTCTTATCTGTGGCTCAGTGATTTTTGGTTGGGCGTTACTCTAGGGCTTGCTCTTCTTGTGGTCATCTTGAGCGCCACGATGGTCGGGGCAGTAATCCCATTTTTCCTTGAACGAGTTAAGATTGACCCTGCGATTGCCACGGGCCCTTTTATCACGACGACAAACGATGCAGTCGGGCTTCTCATCTATTTTGGTTTTATTAGGCTTCTTTACCTCTAAACAACTCGAAAACCATCCGCGCGCTGCATGACCTTTCGGAAGCTTACTGTTTATCTTCACCCTGCCGATGTCCTAGTAATTGCGTTCGGGCTTAGTCTCTCCTTAGTAAATCTCGCTTTCTCATCACGTATACCATTGTCGAGGTTACTGATCCTCATTAATTGTCTTGTCAGCGTGGCAGTCTGTATGCTCGCGTATGCGAGGAATGTAAACAGCTCGAGGGTTCTCATTTTCATTCATGATTGGTACGTTGCCCCAATTGCGTTTTTCTCTTTCAAGGAACTCTACCTTATGATCAACCCAATCCACTTTGGAAGAGATTATGACGATCTGCTTATTGAGGTCGATCGATGGCTGTTTGGTGGAGATCCTACGCAATGGTTGATGCAGATTGCCAATCCTCTTCTGACCGAAATTCTGCAAATAGCATACACATCATTTTACTTTCTCTTCCTTATCCTCGGCTTCGAATTGTATCGGCGGCATCATCCCGATATGTTTCATTACTTTATGTTCACTTGTGTTTACGGGTTTTTTCTATCGTACTTGGGTTATTTTTTTCTTCCTGCCGTAGGGCCTCGGTTTACCCTGCACGAGTTCGCCTCGCTTGACACCGAGCTCCCGGGTCTGCTGCTTACACCGTATTTGCGCTGGTTTGTGAACGCCGGCGGCTCCGTTCCTATAGGTGTCCCGAGCGAGATTGCAATCGCGGGAGCACAGCGTGATGTATTTCCGAGTGGTCATACAATGATGACCCTTGTATTGATCTATCTCAGCGCCAAGCTCAATGCAAGAGTTCGTCATTTCATTTTTGTCACTGGGACGTTGCTGATAATAGCGACGGTTTACCAGCGCTACCATTATGTGGTTGACCTCATTGCCGGGGCGGCGTTTATGGCCTTTTGTGTGCTGACATCTTCAAAGCTGTATGCCTACCTCAAGATGCAACTGCAGACTATCGAGAGGCCAGTTTCTTCCAAACATTAGCTAAGTATTGACACATTCCCCCAGTTGTGCTATATTGAAATAGTTGAACAATTGCTCAATTGTTTTTGGATATCGAAAATGAAGAACACAAGCTCGGCCGAGACCTGTGACGTCGTTTATGTTCATAAAGAGAATGTAGCCGCTGCGAAAAAATCAATCCATAAACTTGAGACGCTGCAAGGCTTGAGTGAGACGTTCAAAGTGCTTGGTGATGTAACCCGCCTTAAGATCTGCCTTGCCCTTGCCAAACAAGAGCTTTGTGTTTGCGATATTGCCGCTCTTCTCTCGCTCAGCGAGTCTGCCGTTTCTCACCAGCTGCGCATCATGAAAGCCATGAGACTTGTAAAACATAGAAAGGAAGGAAAAATGGCCTATTACATGTTGGACGACAAACATATTGAAGATCTCATTCGACTGGGCGTCCGACACGTGTCAGAGTACTAAAGGCTGGCGTCCACAGTATGAAGAAGACAAGTATCAAAAGAGAAAAGTTCTTCGTGGCCGGTGTGTGCTGCGCCACCGACGAGGCCCAAGTACGGAAGAGACTCGACACCCTAATTGGTCCGGAGAGCTACAACTTCAACTCGGTCACGTGTGACCTCTCTATACATGTTGACGTCGATGGGCACAATGTGATCAAGCATCTGCGCGAGGCGGGCTTTGTTGCAAGAAGAAAAAGTGAGCTGCAGGAAGAAGTAACATTTTGGCAAAGACACAAAGATACAATCACTACGGTCGCTGCCACAATTTTTGCTGCACTGGGTCTTGCCCTTGAGCAGCTTGATGGTTCTGTGGTTACATCAAAGTCGCTGCTCCTTGTAGCGATAATTCTTGGAGGGTGGAAAGTCTTCATCAAAGGGTTCAAGGCTGCCAAGTCGTTGTCGTTGGATATGAATTTTCTGATGAGCATCGCCGTCATTGGAGCAATGCTCATAGGGAGATGGGGCGAGGGTGCGGCTGTGATAGTGTTGTTTGCCCTCTCACTGGCGCTAGAATCGTACAGTGCTTCAAGAACGCGTAGAGCAATCCAGTCTCTTATGAACCTAAGTCCAAACCAGGCTAGCGTGCTCAAAGACGGTAAGGAAGTCATGGTCCCAGCGAGGGAAATTTCGCCAGGAGACACCATTATTGTTCGGCCAGGAGAACGAGTTGCACTCGACGGCATCGTTGTTGACGGGAGTTCCAGTGTAAACCAGTCTCCAATCACGGGCGAATCCATTCCTGTACCAAAAAAAATAGGGGCTACTGTGTTTGCAGGTTCTATTAATGAACGCGGCTTGTTACGAGTGAAAGTAAGCAGGGATTACGAAGATACAACACTCGCGCGAATTATCCATCTTGTGGAAAATGCACAACGCAAGCGAGCCCCTGTGCAGACATTAGTTGATAAGTTCGCACGCGTCTACACACCGGTAGTGCTGGGTATAGCAATTCTCATTTCCATTGTACCTCCACTGGTATATCAGGAACAGTTTGTTGAATGGTTTTATCGTGCTCTTGTTCTCCTAGTGATTGCCTGTCCCTGTGCGTTATTGATCTCTACACCTGTGACCATCGTGAGTGCGATAACGAATGCAGCTCGACATGGCATTCTGATCAAGGGCGGGAAGCACATAGAGACACTGAGCGCCCTGAAGGCGATTGCCTTCGATAAGACAGGCACCTTGACAGAGGGAAAGCCAAAAATTACAGATATTGTGCCATTAAACTCGTTTCCTCGCGAGCGAATAATCCAGCTTCTTGCTGCTATCGAGAATCGATCTGAACATCACCTTGCCTCTGCTGTGCTTGAGGAAGCCGATTGTCATTCCATTTCATATGCACACATCCACGTTGATGACTTCGAGGCGATTCCGGGCTTGGGAGTGAAAGCGAGGATTGCCAATGAGAACTACTATCTTGGCAACCATAGGCTTTGCGAAGACCGCAACTACTGCTCGCCCGTCGTGGAGCAGACACTTAAAGCCTTTTCAAGAGAAGGAAAGTCAGTTGTGGTTTTTGGAAGAGAAAAGGAAGCTATTGCCATCATCGCGATCAGAGACAGGACGCGGCAACATAGCAAAAATGCGATTAACACGTTGCGAGATCTAGGCATTCGCCACATAGTGATGCTTTCTGGTGATCATGAGGAAGCAGCAAAAAGCCTTGCACAAGAAATTGGCATAAAGGAATACACTGCAGGTCTCCTTCCGGAACAGAAGGTGAATGCTGTTGAGGATTTGAAAGCACAGTATGGTAATGTCGCCATGGTTGGTGATGGAATTAATGATGCGCCCGCTCTTGCGGCTTCTTCAGTAGGGATTGCCATGGGCGGCAACGGTACAGACGCGGCACTGGAAACAGCTGATATTGTCCTTATGTCTGATGATTTGTCCAGGCTTTCGCCACTGTTGAGACTGTCTCGGAAGGCGATGTCCATCATAAAACAAAACATTATGATCGCGTTGTCACTTAAGCTCATCTTTCTTGTTCTTAGTGTCTCTGGCGTTGCAACGCTCTGGATGGCAGTATTGGCTGACGATGGCGCTGCCCTTTTGGTGATACTCAACGGTCTCCGGGCGCTTTCAATGAAAGAGTTTACATAGGATCCTGCCGGCCGTCATCTCTAACACAATATCTTTGACTTTGTTCGCGGGATTGGTTATTTTTAGATTTAAATTGGTCGTGGTCTTAGTTTCGCCCGCAAGAGGATACATCCAATGTACGCAGTAGTCGAAATCGCCGGAAAACAGTTCAAGGTAGGTCAAAACGATAAGATATATGTGCCCAGCCTAAAGGACAAAGTTGGCGCAAAAGTCAAGTTTGATAGGGTTCTGCTTCTCGATGACAAGCAGAAGACGGATGTTGGCAATCCCTTCGTTGCTGGAGCGAGTATCGAAGGTAGAATCGTAGAACATGTTAAAGGCGAAAAAGTGACAGTATTCAAGAAAAAACGTCGTAAAGGGTACCGCGTGAAGCGCGGGCATCGCCAGAGGTACACACAGGTCCAGATTACAAAAATCTCAAAGTAGGAAGACGAGTTATGGCACACAAGAAGGGAGTCGGCAGTTCGCGTAACGGCAGGGACAGCAATGCACAGCGCCTTGGTGTCAAGAGGTTTGGCGGGGAAATGGTCTCGGCTGGTAGTATACTGGTCCGTCAGAGAGGGACGAGGTTCAGACCTGGGATGAACGTTGGCATCGGTAGCGATGATACACTTTTCGCAAGGATTGATGGTGTTGTGCACTGCAAAAAGTTCAGCAAAGCTAGAAAAGTTGTAAGTGTTCTTCCGAAGCTCTAATGCTGGTCGGCACGCAGACGTGAACTGTACGCTCAGCATCAAAGTAATCAGGGTGCCTGTTCTGCACTTAAGCTTCTAGGGTTCTTTCTTCAATTCATTATGTGCCTGCTGTTAGGCAGGCCTTCTTCCACTCTATTCCCACTCACTCCAATTTTCTGGAGATAACAAATGAAGATCACAGTTGTAGGTGCAGGCCACGTTGGTGCAACCACTGCACAACGCCTTGTCGATAAAGAACTGGCCAACGAGGTCGTTCTTATTGATGTGCTCGAGGGCATTCCGCAAGGCAAGGCGCTGGATATGTATGAAGCCACACCGGTCGAGAAAACTGATACACGAGTCGTTGGCACCAACACGTACGACGCAACCGCCGATTCTGAGATCGTCATTATAACTGCTGGCATCGCGCGCAAACCCGGTATGAGCCGGGACGATTTGATGAACACAAACAGTGGCATAGTCAAGAGTTGCACGGAATCTGCCGTTGCAAAATCACCACAGTCAATCATCATCGTTGTTTCAAACCCACTTGACGTTATGAGTTATGTCGCATTGAAGGTAAGCGGATTCGAACGCCATCGCGTTATTGGTATGGCTGGTATTTTAGATGCAGCCCGGCTTCGGACATTCATAGCAGCGGAATTAGACGTTTCCGTTGAAGATGTGAATGCATTCGTGCTTGGAGGACACGGCGATTCGATGGTACCCCTACCGCGCTACTCGACCGTAGCGGGCATTCCAATTACCGAGCTATTGAGTCAGGCAACAGTGGATCGACTGGTGAAGCGCACACGGGACGGTGGCATCGAGATCGTCAATTATCTTAAGACGGGAAGTGCCTACTACGCGCCTTCCTCTTCCGCGGTGTTAATGGCGGAATCCATCGTTAAAGACAAGAAGAGAATCCTGCCCTGTGCGGCCTACCTGCAGGGTGAATACGGCCTGCATGAGACATACGTCGGCGTACCAGTGAAACTTGGCAGGAAAGGTATTGATGAGATCATTCAAATAAAGCTGAACCCAGAAGAACAGGTGGCACTCAATAAGTCTGCTAATGCTGTCAAAGAACTGATTGCAAAGGTTAAGATCTAGGTGGCACGAGGTAACCCCGACGTTTGATATAATCAGCTACCAGGACGGTTCGAAATTCAGGTACAATTCCGCGTACTGGCTTAACAACAAACAAATCCAATTAGGGAGGTAATATGAAAGCAAAAGGCCTTCTGGTACTTGTTAGCATACTGGGTACTTTCTCTCTGGTGGTTGGCTGTGCCGATAGAGCTGATATGAGCGGTGAGAAAGAAGCAGTTCATGCGATTATCACTCAGAGCTTTTTTGCGATCCAGAATCAAGACTGGGAAACGCTACGGAGGCTTATTTCAGAAGATTGGGTGCACTTCACGGACGTGGGATCGAAGTGGAATCTGCAAGAAATGCAGAGGTTTTTCAAGGACCACATATCAGATCACCGAATTGGCCTGAGCAATATGACAATCCAAGTATCCAAAGATGGGTCGATCGCATGGGCCAAGTTTGATGAAGAAACTGAATACAAATTCGATGGAAGTCAAATGCAGCAGAAGGCCATATTCACCGCTGTCTTTGAAAAGAGGAATGCCACCTGGATAATGGTTCATCTTCACAGGTCCACACCGCATCTACCATCGAATGCTACGGCATAAAATCGGAGCATGAAATGAGAGGATGCACCTCACTCAGAGTTGTGTGAAAGGTTCTGCCATTGTGAACCGCTCAGGAACCTTGTATTGGCCGAAATATTCAGTTCCTTGTTGAAGACCACCGGGGGTATCACTTGCTTGGGGAGATAGGGTAGCCAAACCAGAATGGTTCAATATCATTTCAGAAGTTGCGAGGCTCTCACCGATTCTGTTTCTGAACTTATTTGCTTAGATCTAGCCACAACTGTACCTGCACACCGGATTGATTGACATCATAAATCACCTTGTCCATCAGCGTTTTCATTAGAAAGATTCCGCGCCCGCTCTCCTTAAGAACGTTCTCGTCCTTTATTGGACTGCTGACGCGTTCAACCTTGAAGCCTTTCCCTTGATCACTTACAATGACGACAAGCCAACCTGGTCGGATCTCGCATATTACGATAACTCTTTTCGACGGGTGTGATTTGTTTCCGTGGATGATCGCATTGTTTACGGCCTCTGTTACGGAAACCATGAGCTTATGAAACTGTATCTCATCCAAGTGGAGTGTGCGGTTGACCTTGTTGAGAAAAGGCTCAACTTTGGCAATCTGGCTCGAGTTGCTCCGGAGGGTCAGACGGAATACGTTCTGTTTAGCTTTCAAAATGTATTCTTAGAGAGTGAAATAGACATTCATAGTCATGTTAGCCAAAGTGCGCGTGGCTCCGTCTGTCTGGCTGCGACGCTCGTACCAACCCTTGATCCCGAGCTGGCTATATGAGTTAATCCGCCATTGGATAATGCAGGTTGGACCGATGCTGCGAACGACTGAGTCCAGAGTCTTGCCATTATCTCCGTGTGCATAGCGTGATTGACTAAAGTGTCTAAAACCTACTGCAAATATTATGCCGTTGTAGGGTGTGAACCTTACCTGTAGTGCGTACGTCTCATCACGGAAGGAGTTTTCCGTTCGCTCAGTAAACTCACTCCATCGTAACTGTCCCCGCTCATATAACCTTATGTGGGTAAACAAATCGAGCCCGATTCTGGGCGTTAATTGAACACTCGTAGAATCGACCCAGCCAAACTGACGATATGAGAAGCTCCGAACCAAGGCTGCCTGCTGTTCGAAGTCGTAGACTGTATAGTTAGCTAATACCTCAAATGTGTTCAAGGTAATTAAATCCTTGAAAGGCCGATATGCTACCCGAGGCGAAAGGCGGAGGACTCGATTGTAATTATTGTTTGCGCTTCGGTTTTCTAGTAGGTACACAACGTGACTTAAGTGCCCATCGAGAGAAACCGCTACATCAAGGTACTGGCTGATTCGGTGTGAGGTTGCGATGCTGAGAGCAACCAAGAGCTCATCGCGGTCATCAAAATTTGCCTCGCTTGGTGTGTCATATCTGAGTATGCTGGCAGTTCCAGAGATCGAAATACGATCGGAAGGAGAGAGAGGAAATTTCACCATTCCCGAAAGTGCGGTACGCCGAGCAAAATTATCTTTGGTCTGCTCTTGTTTGTTACGTTCTCCCAGCAAGATCTTCACGTTTGGGGACGCATCCTCGATTGGCTTGGCCACATGCGCTTCATCTCGCTCGCTGTGGTAGAGCCGGGCAGAGGCGCCAACCTCTCCATCGTGCGAACGGTACGCGGCTTGCAGATAGGTGTCCAAACGGAATTCATCAATTGCTGTGTTGAACTGAAGAGTCCTTGGTTCTGTGCTGCCGACATAGCGGATATCCTTGTCAAGCTTCCTGCTTGATACGTTGACAAAGAGGCTTGCGGTGAACCTAGGTACGATTTCATAATCAAGCAGGTTTGTGAAGGAGAAAATGTCCTCGATCCGGCTCTCCACGTTGGTATCTGCGGGCGCAGAGAACGCTCCGCTGATTGTGCCTGCGTCGGCAAATGCGTAAAACTCGCGTCTTTTCCTACCTACGTACAGAACAAGACTGTCGCGCGCGCCGGTGACAAACGACTTCTGTGCACTAAACCTTGCATAGTGCGTCTGAAGCACACGGGGATCAAGCAAGTCTTCGTGGTATTGTGCGGATGCTGAAAGTTGATATCCGTCAATGTCCAGAGGTAGTATGGTTCGTCCTGCGATGTCATAGCTGAAGCCCCTGTCGTTTACACCGGCCTGATTATCCCACCGGTAACCGACCATTGGGCTGAGTGAAACAAGGGGGTAGGGAGAGTAATCGATTCCACCGAGCAGCGAGTGGAAAGAGGCGTTGCTTAATCCGACCGCCTTGTTGTCTGAATATACGAGAGAGGTCCATTTTACTCTTGTGGTAACCTCAGGTGAGAGATGCCATCCTTGAAGGAGGGACAAGTTGTGCTGGTTACTCTGCAACCTCCGTTCCGGAGATGAACTTGTTCCCTCAATCAGTATGATATTGGAAGTAAATAGTTCATTCAATCTGATAGAGAATCGTCCGAGGGACGTGTCGATAATAGCATTTCCAAGCCAGTTGAAAGTATTGAGGTTCCGCTCAAACATAATGCTTGCAGATTTCTGCCCTTTCGGCGTGGGTTCCAAAGGGAGGTCAGAGATCCGTTGAGATTCTTGGGCATAGAGGACAAAGTTCCCGAGAAAGGATATGAGCAGTGAGATGTATGCCGTAAAGGATCGATGCATTCTGCACCTAGTGGGATGCCGTATGCTGCTGACAGGATTTGCAGCCTTCAAAAACTACATTCATATGGACCGCTCCCAAGTTTTTCTGCTCCGTTCAGGGTAGGGATTTGAGATGTGAAAATCAATTTCTGAACGAACAGCAATTGGACTCTAGTACCTCCGTTTCGTCAATTGCAATTTGAGTGATCCGGATGATTCTATAGAGACGACAATTACACGTGGCGACTTGATCTCCTAGTTTGTAAAACGAGAGTTAAGATTGCTAGTCTAATGAGCATTTCTACGGTAAGAATAAGCTTGCCTTGGTTTGCTATAATTCTTATTTTGATAAGGCGAAAACCCGCCAACTAGCGGACGTCTCAATCTGCCAATAGTCTAGATCGAAGAACAATATCCTGCTTTTTGAAGGAAGGAATTCAGCTTGACAAAATCACCTGTTCAAATCAAGAACCCCAAAGGAAGGCTTGGCGTTCTCATCCCAGGTATGGGGGCAGTTGCCACGACGTTCATTGGTGGCGTGGAAGCCGTCAAGCTCGGCATTGCACAACCGATCGGCTCCCTCACTCAGATGGGCACAATCCGCTTGGGTAAGCGCACTGAGAAACGGACTCCAATGATTAAGGAGTTCGTGCAGTTAGCCAGCCTTAAGGATCTAGTTTTCGGGGGATGGGATATTTTTGAAGACGATTGTTACAAGGCTTCTAAAAAAGCTGGCGTTTTGGAACAGAACATTCTTGAGAAAGTCAAAAAGCCGTTACAGTCGTTGAAGCCGTGGAAGGCGGTGTTTGATCAACAGTACGTTCATCGCCTTTCCGGTCCTAATGTAAAAAAAGGCAAGACGAAATGGGATCTAGCGCAGATGCTGCGTGACGATATCCGTGCATTCAAAAAGAAGAACGGGCTCAGTCGCATGGTGATGATCTGGTGTGCGAGCACTGAAGCTTTTATGAAACCAGATCCTGTGCACGATACCATTGAGGCTTTCGAAAAGGGACTGAAAGAAAATCATCCAGCGATAGCACCAAGTATGATCTACGCCTACGGTGCACTATGTGAAGGTGTACCATTTGCTAATGGGGCGCCAAATCTGACCGCGGATATCCCGGCGATGAATGAGCTCTCCAAGGTGAACAACGTACCGATAGCGGGGAAGGATTTCAAGACAGGCCAAACATGGATGAAGACTGTGGTTGCTCCCGGGTTGAAAGCACGTCTCCTTGGATTGGCGGGATGGTATTCCACGAATATTCTGGGCAATCGCGACGGTGAGGTATTGGACGATCCTGACTCCTTCAAGACCAAGGAGGAAAGCAAACTATCCGTTCTTGAATATATCCTGCAGCCCGATCTTTACCCAGATCTCTACAAGAATTTCTATCACAAGGTTCGGATCGATTACTATCCGCCGCGTGGTGACAACAAGGAAGGCTGGGACAACATAGACATCTTTGGATGGCTCGGCTATCCCATGCAGCTCAAGATAGATTTTCTGTGCCGCGATAGTATTCTGGCAGCGCCGATCGTTCTGGATTTGGTTCTGTTTCTCGATCTCGCTCAGAGGAGTGGAATGCACGGCATTCAGGAGTGGCTGTCCTTCTATTTTAAGAGCCCGATGGCTGCACCGGAGCTTTACCCGGAACACGACCTGTTTATCCAGCTCATGAAATTGAAGAACAGACTGCGTCATCTCCGCGGGGAACAGCTAATCACCCACCTTGGTCTGGAGTATTACGACTGAGGGTAGAATGACCACTTCAAAGTCTCCATTTTTCGTGGGAACGCATGAACCGGAAAGTGCCCATAACACCGCAAGGTACAAATATGCCCTCGCGTTCATAAGAAATCTGCGCGGTGAAGTGCTGGATTGTGGGGAGGCGAACGTTTTGAAGAAGCTTATGGAACAAAAATTCGAAGTTGAAATCAAGAACACGAGCGGTGACCTCGACATAGTCTCGATAGAAGGCAAATACAATTTCATTTTGGCCTTTGAACTCCTAGAACACTTGATGAATCCTTTATGGTTTCTAATGCAGATCAGGAAGGCTCTTAAACCAGACGGAAGTGTATTTTTGTCGACACCTATTAACAAGCCAAAGTTCCTTTGGAGACACGATCATTTCCATGAATTTGATGAATATAGGTTGCATTGGTTGATCCGAAAGGCTGGCTTTGAGGTTGTTCGCGAAGAGCGACCCCGGTTCTATCGCATAACGGGCATTAGACCCATCATACGGTTGTTGTTGAAGACTGGAACCAACTTTTTGGAACTCAGTCCAGCTGGCAAATGATTGAATCACTGATAAGCAAAACTAGTCCCCTAAAACGAGCGCTGGTCATAGCGGCTGGCCGCGGTATTCGATTAAACACACACAGCCAGGATATTCCAAAATGCTTGATTTCTGTTGGGAGTCGCAGTATCATTGAAACAATTTTGTTGACTCTGCGGGATGCTGGAATCGAGGAAGCAATCATTGTTACAGGTTACAAGCACGAGGTGATTGAAGAGAGGCTTGGCGATGGCAGTCGAATTGGCTTAAGGCTACGCTACGTTCGCAACGACAGATGGCAGAAGAAAAATGGTTTGTCAGTTTGTGCAGCACGAAATCTTTTTGATCCTGATGAACAGTTTCTGCTGACTATGAGCGACCACCTTTTTGCACCAGAAATCCTAACGACTCTTATGTCGTTCCAGCTTGGTCCCGGAGAGACTGCACTCGCTGTGGATTCGAAAGTCGATTCCATTGTGGATATTGAAGATGCTACAAAGGTCGTTTGCAAAGGGCCGAACATCACCCAGATTGACAAGAAGTTGATGGATTACAACGGCGTCGATTGCGGCCTGTTTAAATGCACAACGGGATTGTTTGATGCTCTCGCAGCAGCTATGGTTGATGGTGATTTTTCACTTACCGATGGGTGTCGGCAGCTTATAGCGTCGGAAAGAATGAAGGCGGCTGATATTGGCACGGCTTTCTGGATAGACATCGACACGCCTCAGTCATTAACATATGCAATGAGCAAATTGGAAATATCTGACCATGGAGTTTCTACTAAGTGAAGGTTAGTATCGAGGAACTAAAGCAGTTCAAGTATCGGGTAAATCCTGAGGAACACCAGGGTCCCTACGGGTATTATTTTTTTCGGCCGCTTTCGCTCTACTTGACCTATCTTGCTCTCAGGTTAGGATTAACAGCAAATCAAGTTACAGTCTCCCAAACCATTGTTGGATTAATGGGGGTGGCATTTCTAGCGTCTCCCACACCGACCCTGACGATCACCGGACTTCTTTTGTTACAGTGCGGTTACATGCTTGACAATGTAGATGGTGAGGTTGCTCGCTTTCGTAACCAGGTCAGCATCACCGGCAAGTTTCTCGATGCTATTAACCATGAGTTGGTGGTAATGGGTATGTACTTTTCACTTGGAATCGGTACCTATTTCAGGCTTGGTCATTTTGAGACAGTTGTCTTTGGTTTTATGGCTGGGTTTTTTTCTCTTCGGCTTGACATTTCAACTATGTATCTTGAAGCAGCACGGTTCGTGGAGACCAGGCTTGACCGGTCCTATGAGTATTATCGCGGTCTTCAGTTCGGTGAACACCTGAAACTTCATCGTCAGGGGAAGGATGAACAATCCAGGAAACGTGTCATCTACGGCCTTTTTGCTTATCCGGCTACTATGAACATTGTAACTGTTCTAGTTCTTGCCGACTTGCTGCTTGCACCCATTGATCTGTTCGATTATAAGATTAGCCTGATTTATGTTTTTCTGACGTTGTATGGCATTCTGGTGCCCATACGCCGTGTCTACACCGTCTGGAAATTGACGAAGGGAAGAGAAGTGGAGCGCAAGTATCTCTCGCTCATCGATTTGCTCAGAGGTCAGGAGAGGCCAAAATCAAAAGAAGAAGCGCAACAATCCATTCGCTAATACCGTCTCGCCGTTCTAATAGATTGCCTGCCATTCAGCGTCTAGTTAGATACATTTACAGATAAGAAAAAACCTCTTTTGCTGATTTCGAAACGTGGAACAACAAAAGAGATCTCTGTTTGCCGTAGCGATAAGCCGCTGCCTTGAAAGCGTAGTTGTCAGACTGTAAAGAACTCTCCGGAAGACTATTTAAGCAGAAGGAGCTTTTTTGTAGCCACAAAACCACCTGCGTGG
>JAPUKJ010000112.1 GCA_027295705.1 Ignavibacteria bacterium
GTCCGTGCAAGATTCGCTCGTGTTCACAGAAAATCTCTGGGGAGCAATATCAATCGGAAGTGATGGTTTTGCCTACGTTGTGGGAATAACAGGTGGGAGTTTCTACGGAGGTCCGATTCATCGCATTGAAATGGCGACAAAGGTAGTGACCATGAATTTCATTCCGGGAACATTCTATGCAATGGCAATGGATGAAGTTTCGGGAGATCTGTACCTCGCAGATGCAAAAAACTTTGCGTCCGATGGCGAAGTGCATATCTTCACTAAGAATGGGATACTGAAGAAAACATTTACTGTGCAAAAAGGGCCCGGTGCGATAGCGTTTAACAATCAACCTTGAATTGAGTCGGACGAGTATTTTTCAGACTAAAAAGATCCCGTTAATGGACCTTGGGAAATGATGTTCACGCACGAGCGTTCTGCGAGATAGGTTAATTGATGCCCCTTTGCTTATTGAAATCAGATTTTGTGTTTCGTATATTGGGCAGACATGAAAGCGACTTGCACTTGAGAACGGAGTTATCTTTACGGGTGAGTCTTTCGGTGCTGAAGGTCAAGTAACTAGAGAAGTTGTATTTAACACGAGCCCTGAGCGGTTATCAAGAAATTTTCACTGACCCTTCCTGTAATGGGCAGATTGTGACAATCGACCTATCCGTTAATTGGAAACTACGGGATAAATGCAGATGACATTGAATCAGCACGCCCTCAGGTTTCTGGAGTCATAGTCAAGGAGTACTTTGACTACTATAGTAATTTCCGCGCTTCACAGAGTCTTGGTGAGTGGCTTCGCACTTACAATGTCATGGCCATTCAGGGCATAGACACGCGGATGCTTACAAGGATGATCCGCACTGATGGCGCTATGCGCGGTGTGCTATCTACTGTGGATTTGGACGATGCGAGTTTAATGGGAAAAGTAGCCGCCTCGCCGAAAATGGACGGTCTCAAACTTGCCAGCGTTGTAACAAGCAAACACAAACAAAATCGAGATCACCTCACAGAATCACGGTTTTGCCGTCGATCCGGGAATCCCTTGATGGCAAATCGATAGAGATTACCCATGTGAATTTGAATGATGGGACCAATGAAGGTTTCCGTCACCGAGAGCTTCCAATTTTTTGCGTCCAATATCACCCGGAAGCTTCCCCCGGCCACACGATAGTGACTATCTATTCAGGGATTTCATTGCCGTGATGAGAACAGAAGCCCCTGTTCTTGAACCGGAGACTGTGGAGATTCAATCGACAAGTCCAAACTCAATGCAAACCGTAACGGAGCTTGGCAGAATTTGCAATACACACTGCGAAGCATCTTGTCAAGGCCTCTAGGTTCACACATATGCCTACCGGGTACACTGCCCTACCTAAAGTTTATGATCGTTGGCAGCAAACCTACGGGAAAGACTTTAGCTCCTTAATTCTCCCACGACTTCTTTTAGCTATCAGACATTACCGCATACCGAAATCCACAATGCTCGATCTCGCATGCGGGACTGGGACACTAGCAGTTATGATGGCAAAGCGCGGTTGGAAAGTTTGGGGGATCGATGCCTCGGAGGGAATGGTTGCAGAGTCGGTCAAGAAGCTTGTTGGGAGTGACAAGGTGGTCAAATTCTTGCACCAGGATATGAGGCAGTTCATATTGCCAAGTCAAGTGATTCTTACAACCTGCTTTTTTGATAGTCTTAACCATCTTCTGACGAAAAAAGATCTTCTAAGAACCTTTCGCGCTGTTCACAAAGCCTTGTTGCCCCATGGCTACTTCATTTTTGATGTGAGCAACGAGCTGTGCTACAAATCATTATGGATGCGTACAGAGACAATCGATCACAAGGATTTCACATTAGTTTTGAAGAATAATTACAATCCAAATAGCCATCTAGGACGGTCGGATGTGGAACTGTCTTTTAGTAACGGATCCTTCAATAACCAGTGCACAGAAACTGTGTACGAGCGTTATTTTGACAATGAAGAAATAAACGAACTGTTACATAAGGTTGGATTTCACCTTCTTCAAAGAGACGATTTCAATTTTACCAGGATGCAGAAGGTGGGCAAGATCAAGACTTGGTGGGTGGTGCAAAAGTAAGAAAGCGCACGGCCGGTTGTCCTTTGTAATGTTACCTTAATACGTGCCCATCATATCGCATTGTTTGGTTTCTGTCTTTGTAGAATCCGAGAGAGCACAGCACCGGTTCCAAGGGACTTTGTGCTGGTCGTGCACCATCACAATGCTCCATGATCTGTCAGCACGAGGGCAGGCGGAATGTAAGGTAAAATTATAGAAGCACTTGTGAAAATCAACGAGGCTTTTCAACATTACGACCAATGCGAGGAGGAACGTGCAATTTCTTGATTAACTGAGCTGTTCTTAGTATGTTGTTCCCACGTTAGCTTCAACTACCTGCTAATCCTGCCATCGATGAAGAAAACCACCCCCAAGATTAACAAATTCTTCGAAAACCGAAAGGCCCTTATCCTTACAGTTGTTTCATCGGCACTGCTGGTGCGTGCAATTTTTCTGTATCTTTTTTCGCGAACGTATCTCTGGATGGCTATCTGGTCGGACTCAGCAACCTACAATCAGTGGGCTCGAAGGATAGTTGTGAATCATGATTGGCTTGGGCAAGACCCATTTTTCATGACGCCTTTATATCCTTACTTCTTGGCAATTACGTATTCGATTTTTGGTTTCGACCTTCTTGCGGTCCGGCTGGTGCAGTTGGCAATCGGCGTTGGGGCAGTTGTTTGCGTTTTCTTCATTGGAGAACAATTGTTTTCACGAAGGGTTGGATTTGTAGCAGCACTTATCGCAAGTGTGTATGGGCCCTTTATTCTCTATAACAACCTTCTGCTTGTTGAAACGCTTAAAGTATTCTTTCTGGTCCTGACTGTTTCTCTCTTACTCTTTGCGCGTGAAAGACAACAGGTCCGCTGGTGGATTACATCAGGGGCATCGTTAGGGTTCGCCATTCTTTGCCGTCCCACTGATTTCATGGTGATGGCGGTAGTCGGAGCTTGGGTCTTTTCCTTTCTTCAATGGTCGGCGCAGCAAAAACTGGTTCGTTTCGGTGGATTCGTCCTTGGTGTGATTATGCTTATTGTCCCGGTTACCGTACGTAACTACGCCGTTTCAGGTGAGTTCGTCTTCATAACATCGAACGGCGGATTGAATTTCTATCTTGGAAACAATCCTCAGGCAGTCGGAGTATATTATAACGTTGACAGGCTTGATCTGGCAAATGATCCTGATGGCCGGGTCTATGCAGAGACCCTACTAAACAGGACACTAAGTCCTTCTGAGGTTTCAGCATACTGGCTGTCAAAATCGCTGGATTTTGTCCTAGGGCAACCAGTCGATTTCCTGCAATTGCTTGGCCGCAAAGCCCTTCTTTTTTTTCACCACAAAGAAATCAGCCAGCTGGGATATAACTACCAATTTATAAACACTACATCGATACCTCTTCTTTCCTACTTGCCGTCATTCCTCATTGTTGGTCCGCTGGGGATACTTGGATGCATTCTCGCTCGCAAGCATTGGAAGGAGCTAACACTCCTCTATGGAGTCCTGTTTGCAGAGGTTATTGCAGTTATAGCCTTTTTCGTTACTGACCGGTTTCGCCTCTCTGCCATGCCATTCATGATCTTGTTCGCTGGCTACGCGCTTGTCGAGCTCTATCGACAGTGGCAGAAGAAGCAGGTTAGGAATATTGTTGCTGCTGCAACTATTCTTGTGGCTGCAATTCTGTTTACAACAGCTCTTAATTACGATATTCCAGACGAGTTTTCAACAGAATACGAATACCTCGGCATGCTGTATTTTGATGCAAAGCAGTACGACAATGCAATGCGTGCATACACAGAGGCTCTGCGTTACAGAAATTCATTTCACATTCACAACAACATCGGTAACGTATACCTCGCAAGAGGAAATATCAAATCAGCGTTGGCTGAGTACGATATTGGGTATTCCCTCAATCCCCGTCAAGCAATATCACATTTTAGCAGAGGAACGGCCTTTGTGAGTATTCAGGATTGGGAGTCTGCTCTCAAGGCATGCGAGAGAGCGATTGAGATCAACCCACGATTTGCACCAGCTTATCTGAACAAAGGGCTGACTCTGTATTATATGCAACGCTTCCCGGAGGCACTTGAGTACATGGAGCGTTACACCGAACTCGAAAGGGACAGGTCGAAATTAGCCACAGTGTATAAGGATATCGAGAATCTTAGAACGATTATCCAGCGACAAAGTAGATAACAATCCACACAACAACATCTGGAGGTATGATGAATTCCAAAGCATTTATCGCCGAGTTTATTGGAACCTTTGCGCTGATCTTTGTAGGTGTTGGTGCGATCGCCGCGGATTACATGAGTGGTGGTGCATCAGGGCTTGTAGGCGTCGCATTGGCGCACGGACTCGTCATTGCTGTCATGGTAAGCGCGACAGGGGCAATTAGTGGCGGGCACTTGAACCCAGCCGTGACGATTGCCGCGCTCATTGGGAAGAAAATAGACGTTGGAAAGGCATTTATGTATATCGTAGCCCAGTGTCTGGGTGCAATTGTTGCCGCCTTGTTGATCAAGCTTGCGGTTCCTGCTGAAACTCTCGATGCAGTTAGGATGGGAACACCGGCGCTTGGCAGCGGCATCACTTTGACACAGGGATTGATCACAGAAATTGTCTTGACCTTCTTTGTGGTATTCGTTGTCTACGGGACCGCAATTGACGCGCGCGCTCCAAAAGTGGGCGGGCTTTTCATTGGTCTAACTGTTACGTTGGATATTTTGATGGGAGGCCCAATTACCGGTGCAGCTATGAATCCAGCCCGTCATCTTGGTCCTGCCCTTATGGGCGGTGGCCTGCAGAATTTGTGGCTGTACTGGGTCGGACCGATTATCGGAGGGGCAATTGCAGGGCTTGTGTACCACAACACGTTGGAGCAAAAATAGCATCTGTCTAATACGAACACTATTAAGGGTTGAGATGCCCAACAGAACGGATCCACCGCCCAAGTCTTGGCTTTTCCATGGATTGTCTTGTCCCTTGCGATGAATTGCCGTATCTTTCCGAAGGCGATATGACGATATCCCTAAGTATAACAACGAGATCTGCCTGTCGGTCTACGACTCCTCGACCTATCTACCAATTCTTCGAATCGTAGATTCGTGGAACGCTCTCGTAGAGAGTCGAAAGACTCGTGGAGCAGACAGGTGAGATAGTACTGAGGTGTA
>JAPUKJ010000113.1 GCA_027295705.1 Ignavibacteria bacterium
GTGTGTACGCTAGCGTAACATCTTCCTTGTGGACCGCATGAACGTCGCCTCTCTTGATCCATACCTTGTGTGAAGAAAATCCAGATGGGATTTTGGCCAAGAGTGAATCCGTAGCGACAACCTCGCTTCGGGGAAAAGGGATGCCATGCTCGGGCAGCAATCTGATCATGTTCACGCGGTAACAGTTCTCAACACTTTGAGGAGAATTGATAATCAGCGGGCCACGCTGAGCAATTTGTTTCAATACGCGTGTACCGTCCGGGCCTTGTACCATTGAGAAGATTACTTCCTCGTTAATGAAATGTGGCGTGATGCTCTCTTCATCGTACAGAGACACCTCAGCCCCCGCATCCTGCAGTGCCCGCGCCGTTAGGTTGATGATTTGCAAGTCATTCCCAACGTGATTTGGCGAAAACTCACTTTTGCGACGGATTCCAGCTATTCTAAGAATCATGATAACCTCTCTTGAAGCTTCAAATATTGATCACTCATAAGTAAGGTTAATGGATGCCTTTAAGTGCAGCAAGAAACTCTTCGGCCTTTTGAATATCGGAAACATGGTCTACATCGATCATTTTTGTAAATGGGTATCCTTTCAGGATATACCCTTTTTGTAATAAGTAACGGAGGTAATTGCGCAAGCGGCTCATTCCAGACAGGAGCGCATCATCAATCACCTCCAGAACCTTTGGTGAAAAACAATAAAGCCCTCCGGTTGCCCATCCGATTCGACTTCGTTCGTCACTGAAATCTGTAATTCTGTGATCACCGTTTATCGTAACGCACAGGGGATTTTCGTCATCGACAAATTGAGTGACAGCTAAGACCCCGTCGCAGTCGACGTGGTTTTGTGCGTACGATATGAATCGCTTGAATTCCTCGTCACGAAAGACTGTGTCAGTAGTACAGAGACAAAACGGCTGCTTGCGCAGCTTGGGCGCTAGCGCAAAGAGGCTGTGGAGTGAACTCGGAGTTGATCTAATCGTTAGGTCAACCGGTATTCCAAATTCATTCTCAGAAAAGAATTCATGAAGCGCGGTTGCCTCTTCGTTAGCAATACAATACAAGGCAGTCGCGCCGTTGTTGACGCCCACTCGAATAATGCGTTCGATCATCGGAACACCACCGACTTTCACAAGGGGCTTAGGAACCGTAATCCCTTCGGCCTTCAGCCGCAAGCCTTCTCCTGCCGCTAGAATGGCGAGAACCATTGTTCTTCCTAATGAATGAAAAAGCTGAATTGCTACATCATTGAAGCATGGTTAACTGCGTAATGAGAGCACGCTGCATTAAATAGAGCCGTTATGAACCCAGCAAAAAGCAGACGGAGATCTCACATGGCAAGAACAGAAAAATGACAGGTTCATCAAGATAGGACAAAATCCGCGAACTGTCAACATCTCAAAAACCGCCCCCGAGACACTGCTTTTCTCCATTTACCGAATTTTCTTCGGATCGTGTGCCGATCGCAACCTACCTGTTTACGAATCAGAAACAACATAAAGGGGAGGCGCGCTTCGTCTGCGCGAAACTCGTTGAGTGAAAGACAGACTGCCTACTGCATCCGATTCGTTCAGTAACTAGAAATTGTAATACTCAACACATTCCCTCTCCCGTCCACGGATCACGCGCACACCTGCCAGAGGTCCGTTATGCTCAGTTACAACTGTACACTGTTCTTCACCTGATCCTCTGTTATAGTAAACCACCACCCAGTCGTTGGTTTTGTCAAGCTCATGAGCACGGGCGGTATTCGAAAACAACACAGTGAACTTCCAACGTTCTTGTTGCGTAGAGAGAATTGGTAGCCACGCGTTCCCATCTGGATTGAATTTCTTTGGTGCTATTTTCTTGAGCCGACCAGCCGCAACTTGTCTCCTATACTCGGCATCTACATTTAGAATTAGTCCCACAGTTGGACGTTCAGATGCCATTCCGACTCTCCCATTGGATGACGACACGAACCTGATCAGCCGCTAGAACCATAGGCAGTGTTCAACTCTGGCTGGACAAATCATCGACCTGAGAATAAAGCGGAAGATTCCTGATTAGTGTACCTAACTCTTCTTCCTTAACAAGATTCGCAGCCTCTTCAACGGTGGCCCACCTGCGTTGCCGAACGCTGGATTCAGGCCACTCGTCAAGAACTTGCTCTACCTTGAGCAAGAAAACCTGCACTTCACACGTGTCTCCCCACTTCCTGTATCGATACGTTCCAATTGGCTTGCGGCTGACACGTCCTCGCAATCCAGCCTCTTCAAACGCTTCACGTTGCCCCGACTCAGCCGGGGTCATATCCCTCTCTATTATTCCTTTTGGAATGATCCAGCGTTTGCGGTTTCGGGATGTAATGAGCATGACGTTTAGCTTATCCTGCTCAAAGCGGAACGGGATCACCGCTGATTGCTTGTAAAACCACGGTGGTCTACGTTGCAAAGAGATTCTCCTACTCGTTGTAATCTAGGGACTCACCAACCTATGCAAACAAACCATCTTGATGAGAAATGACTGTGTTGAACTTGGAGGAGGGTTAGCACAACGCAGCTTTCCCGGTACTGCTTGCACTCGTGATCCTTCAAGTTCTCCACTTGAAGACTTTCCAAATCCGATGTATTCTTAGAATCTCGACGAGTCATCCTCCGGATTATAGCCGAGATCTTTCCTCGCGTTCGAAATGTCCCAGATGGTCGTTTTGTTGTTCGAAAGCCCGTAGTAGATTCCAAATTTTATATCTGATAGAATACTCTTCTTAAACAACTGAAGTAGATCTTACTGAGCCATATCTTCCGGTACTGTTCATTATTTTGGGGGTTTCTCACTGGCCACGACCGAACCGATCCTGAGACACACCGATTCTAATCCGTAGAGTTCGGTAGTACTGCCTTGCGATCGCTTCTCCAAAAACCTTGCTTGTTGCATAGTCACTGTCAGGCCTCAACGGATCTCGAATTGTGATGTTTTCAGCCTTGACTCGTCAAAACGGATCCCGACGTGGTCAGTAGCACTATGCTGCCCGCAAGTTTGCTGTTGCAGCCCATGGCGTCCGCCATTACAAAGCTCACGATGGCAGTGGGAGATGCGAAGAGGATAAATATCATAGCAAGATTCTGTCCGACGAAGTTATACCTGTATGCACCGTAAGT
>JAPUKJ010000114.1 GCA_027295705.1 Ignavibacteria bacterium
CGCCCACCGTACTTCCAGGCGCCTTCTTTTTCCTAACATGCAACGGTGTTCATACGTATCGTTGGTCGTCGTAATCGATTGATTTTCAAGTTACTGGAAAGTAGGTTGGAACAGCATTCCCAGCAAGGGCTATGAAAGCTGTCAGACTCTTCTCACCAAAAGTGATAGACGACTCTCCACTTTCTCATGGAGATGCTGCACGACCGGCACCGAGGGAGAATGAGCTGGTAGTTTGCGTCAAAACATGTGGTGTCTGTCGTACTGATCTCCACATTGTGGAAGGCGATTTGAAACTGCCTAAACTCCCGTTGATACCCGGTCATCAGGTAATCGGGTTTGTCGAGGAGGTCGGGAGGAACGTGACGCTCTTTAAAAAAGGAGAGCGTCTGGGCGTGCCTTGGTTGTATTCAACGTGTGGTAAATGTGAGTTCTGTAATTCAGCAAAGGAGAACCTCTGCGATAACGCTAAGTTTACTGGATTTCATGTCGATGGTGGATACGCAGAGTTCATGGTTGTACGAGAGGACTTTGCCTATCCAATTCCGCAGTGTTTTTCGGACAAAGAAGCTGCACCGCTTTTGTGCGCGGGTGTGATTGGATACCGCGCCGTACGACTCAGTGAGATCGAATCCGGCAAGCGGATTGGACTCTACGGCTTTGGCGCTTCAGCCCACATCGCCATACAAATCGTGAAACACTGGGGCTGTGAGGTATACGTCTACACTCGAAGCCAACATCATCGTGAACTTGCGGAAGAGCTTGGAGCGTTGTGGACAGGGAAAGCGGAGGAAAAAGCACCACATCAAATTGACAGCGGAGTTATCTTTGCTCCTGCTGGCCAGCTTGTCCCTCTCGCGCTCAAGGCCCTTAAGAAAGGAGGAACAGTCTCACTTGCGGGGATACACATGACCCCGATACCGAAGATGGACTACAAATTGCTTTATGAAGAGCGGACGGTACGAAGTGTTGCCAACAGCACCAGGGACGATGTGCGAGGACTTCTGCAAATTGCTGCTGAGATCCCGATCCGCACTGAAATTGAAACCTTCCCACTCGAAGAAGCAAACACCGCCCTACTCAAGCTCAAGAAAAGTGAGATCCATGGGAGTGGAGTACTCACAATAGACCAACAGGATCAACATCGATAATCAGCCGAACGGTTCGTTGAGCTTTGTGCTGAAAGCTTGTCAGAGCGGTCCGCAATGCTCGCCGCAGATGAGATCCTGATGGGTCGCTTGCCTTCTTGTTCTTAACGATGATGTGCCATCGATACTGGTTCTTGATCTTTCCGATGACAGCCGGAGAAGGTCCAAGTACAGTAAATGCACCGTTCATCCCCTTGAGAAGTTTTGTAAATCGCTCGGCCTCCTGTCGGACTTGCTCTTCTTTCTTTCCTTTGGCTTCAATCAACACAAGTCTTGAAAAAGGTGGGTAATCCAATTCTCTCCGAGCTTGGAGTTCCTGCGCGATAAATGTGCTAAAGTCATGGTCAACAACGTGCTGCAGTGCGTAGTGTTGTGGCTGGTGTGTTTGAATAATGACTTCGCCTTGCAGTGCACTCCGTCCAGACCGCCCCGCAACTTGTGTGAGAAGCTGGAAAGTTCGCTCCGTCGCGCGAAAGTCAGGCAAGAGCATTTGCGTATCCGCGGAGACTACCCCGACGAGAGTGACCCGAGGAAAGTCGAGGCCCTTTCCAACCATCTGTGTTCCAAGAAGGATGTCTGCATCCCCATCTCCAAATTTTCGGAGTAGACGGTCATGGGCACCTTTTCGTGAAGTCGTGTCGAGGTCCATCCGCAGCACGCGCGCTTGTGGAAGAAGTGTTGCCAGCTCCGTCTCAACACGCTGTGTACCGATTCCACGCAACTGTATGTTGGGCCCAAAACATTCGGGACATTGCGCGTGTGGAGCTCGAACGAGTCCGCAGTAGTGGCATCGCAAGTGTTTCTTTGCTAAATGATAGGTGAGAGTGACATTGCAGTTGGTGCACGTCTCGGTGTAGCCGCAATCTACACATTCGATGAATGGTGCGAACCCACGGCGGTTTTGCAAGAGGATGATTCCTTCCTTACGATTGAGTCTCTCTTCTATCTTGGTTCGAAGACATGAAGAGATGGATGATTGCTGGTATTCTCTAAGTTTCTCGCGGCGCGTTTCGGGAAGAGATTCCTTCAGGGCATTGTATTCCCGCTTTCGTTCCGCCGTCATATCAACGATGGCTACTTCAGGCATCCTCACTTCATCGATACGTTCCGGCATCTCCAGCAACACATATTTGCCTGTCGTGCCATTGTAATAGGATTCGGCAGACGGGGTTGCAGAGCCAAGCACAACTACAGCGTTTATGTGCTTCCCTCGTACAATTGCAGCGTCTCGCGCGTTGTACCGCGGAGTGGAGTCGAATTGTTTGTACGACGCCTCGTGTTCTTCATCTACAACAATCAGGCCGATATTGCTGAGAGGTGCAAAGATTGCAGAGCGCGGCCCTATAATGATCCTGTAATCACCGCGTCGCGCCAGCCGCCATACGTCGTAACGCTCACCCGCGGAAATGCGGCTATGGACAACTCCGACCATATTGCCGAAATGGCTCTTGAACCGTCTCACAATTTGCGGAGTGAGGGATATTTCAGGAACCAGCACAATGGCCGATTTTCCACGCTCGAGGCAGTATCGAATTGCCTCGATGTACACCTGCGTCTTTCCGCTCCCAGTGACACCATGCAGCAAAAACGTCTTGTGTACATCTGAATTAGTAGCTTCGTTGAGTTTTCTGAGTACTTGTTGCTGAATGGCATTGAGCACTATGTTGAGAGTCTGTTGCTCAGTTCCGTATTCCTGGTGTCGGCTGACTTCCCTTCGGACAACGGTGAGCAATCCTGATGTTCTGAAGTGGGCTAGGGAGTTCGAGGATACGCGTGAATTCTTGAGCAAGTCAGTTAGCGCAATTTCCCTGATCCCCTGTTCCTTATAGGACTGAATGGAAGTCAACAGCTGGCGCGCGTTCTTTTTCCGAGGTGAGATCGAACGCAGTTCGACATCCAAGCGTTTATCATCAGCCTTGTCCAACAGAACGTATTCTTTTTCTCTCGCCGTTTGCTTCGGTCGCATGATCATCTCTTCACTCTTGAGGTAACCGGCCTTTACCATCTCATTGACAACGACATTGATGTTTTTCAGACCGACTTTCTTTTGAAGCTCAGTGGAAAGCATCGGACCTTGTTTTCGGAGAAGTGTGAGCAGCTTTGCACGTTTTGGGGTGCGCTTGGTCAATATTTCAATAGCTTCGTCCGTGGCTGAGAAGGAGGCTTGCACGACTTTCTTACTCCCAGAGGAAAAGCCATGAGGGATCGCGGCTTTAAGAACCTCGCCTAATGGGGCGAAGTAGTAATCAGAAATCCAATTGCACAGGTGCAGCAGCTCGTCCGAAACGACCGGTGAAGCATCGATTATGTCCTTTATCGGCCTAAGCCCGGCAATCGTCGAGGTGGCGGGAAGGCCGACGATCAGACCAGTGGCAAACTTCCTTCCGAATGGCACGATAGCCCGCGCGCCGACGGCAGCGGATTGCTGAAGCTCAGGGGGAACCAAGTAGGTAAATGTTTTCTCAACTGCAACTGGCAGGGCGATATCTGCGTATTTGTTCATGCAGAAATATCAAGAAAAGTGGAGTGAAGGGCAAATGGGTTTATTGGTATATTATGTAGTGATGCGCTACTAGATCAATGCGTCTTTTGGATTCCTTGCCCGAAAATCGGTAGAACTTTTAAATCAAAAGTAGTACTTTTGGACCATGAGAAAGCTAAGCTACGATGAAATGATTGCTGCGATGCGTACTAACGATGCACGCTATGCTGGCGAATTCTATGTCTGCGTTCGGACAACTGGTATCTACTGTCTTCCGTCCTGTAAAGCCAAGCTGCCTATGTTGAAAAATGTTGTATTCCTTAGGACGCGGGAAGAAGCGATCGAGGCTGGTTTTAGAGGATGTAAACGATGTAGATCGGAATTCTACCCGAACGTTTCTCCGCCTTGGGTGGAGACAGTGCTTGCGTTCCTGCGGAAAGGAGTGCACTACAAAATCCGTGAACAGGAGCTTGCCGATCATATCGGTGTCGATATCTCTACTATCAGAAGATACTTCAAATCATATATGGAGACAACGCCAATGGCTTACCATCGGAAGATGCGGTTGGAATATGCACACTCACTTATCAAAACGGGCACCGATTACTTGACAGCCGCGTTCGAGGCCGGATTCGAATCTTCAAGCGGATTCCGCGATGCTTTTGTCAAGCAATATGGTTGTTCCCCAGGAAGGATCAATGGACACTGACAAAATTCTCTATAAGATTGTGGGAAGTCCGGTGGGAGAATTCATTGCCGGCGCTACCTCAAAAGGATGCTGCGTCTTTGAGTTTCATGATCGAGGCGGCCTTGATCGAATCACGGCAAGGGTCGAAAAACGGTATGGCATGGCAATGAGTCCCGGCTCAAGTAGCTTCGTCGATCAGCTGGAATCTCAGGTGCGCGAATACTTCGACGGCAAGCGAACACAATTCAGTTTACCCCTTGACCTTAAGGGGACGCGTTTTGAAATGGCAGTATGGGAACAGCTGCTCAGAATTCCATATGGCGAAACGAGGGCATATGGTGAACTGGCTACTTTTCTCGGCAAGCCAGGTGCGGCGCGCGCTGTTGGCAGGGCAAATGGTGCGAACTATCTGGCCATTGTGGTTCCATGTCACCGCGTAATTCAGGAGGACGGCCAGTTAAGAGGATATGGAGGTGGGTTGTGGAGGAAGAAGTACTTGCTTGATCTGGAAAAAAGTACTATGCACGAAACAGAATCTGTTTCCACCAAAGTAAAGAAGAGCACTACTCTTACTGCTTTCCCTTTATATAGTCTTCAAGTTGATTAATAGTAGATTGTTGTTCGGCGATGATTGCCTTGAGGACGTCCCCGATTGCAATAACACCTACCAGCCGTTGGTCGTCGATCACCGGCAGATGTCGGATGTGATTATCGGTCATCAATTTCATGCATTCATCAATAGAGTGATTCGGAGCGACAGTGATAACTTTTTCCGTCATGATCTCGCCAACGCGTACTTCCTTGGAAGTCTTCCCTTTCAGAATCACCTTCCTTGCGTAGTCGCGCTCCGAAAAGATTCCGGCCAGTTTTCCTGATTCGAGTACCATTAAAGCTCCGATGTTTTTTTCGGCCATAAGGATCAGCGCATCGAAAACTGAGGTTTCAGGTGTTGTAGACCAGATTTCATCACCCTTGGCTTGAAGTAGTCGCTTGACTGTTATCATATCTAAACTTCTCCTTGTAATTGTCTTAGAGACAGTTCCTTTTCAACATTTCAGTCGACCGTCGCGCTAACCACAACAGGCTCTCGTTCAAGACGGATTCCAAACCTTTTGAATACACTCTGTTGGATCTCCTCAGCGAGATCAAGGATTTCTCGTGTCGTTCCACCACAGTTGATGAGAGCTAGTGAGTGATTTGCTGAAATACCAGCTCCGCCCTTGCGGTAACCTCGGTGAAAACCGGCCTTTTCAACAAGCCACGCAGCGGGAACCTTGACGCTTCCTTGTGCATTGAACGTTGGTATCTGGTCCTTTCCGCCGGAGAGTTTCCATTGTTCCTCTAGCGACTCAAATTCCCGCTTTGACAGAATGGGGTTCATGAAGAAGGAACCAACTGACCTTGTGTTAAGGTCAGCCGGGTCTATCACCATGGATTTCTTCTTGCGGATGGCAAGCACCGCCGACCGGACAGCCTCTGAGGCAGGGCGTCCAGTTGCGAGGATGTTCAAGCCGAAATTTGTTTCGAGGTAGTTACGAAGCTCCGGATAGTGAATTTCTGTCCTACTAGATTTCCTGAGTCGGAACGTTACTTCAGTTATGATGTACCTACCAGCATCCTTTGTCCTGAAGCGGCTCTGTCTGTATCCAAATCGGCACTCCTTGTTTGTAAATTCTGCCTCTTTCAGGTTCTTGCTGTCCAGAGCGTTGAGCGAGATTATTGTGTCACTTACTTCCTGACCATACGCTCCCACGTTTTGCATTGGCGTAGCGCCGATAAGTCCGGGTATACCGGAGAGGCATTCAATGCCAGAGCAGTCATGGTCGATGCAGAGCCGAACGAATTCAGCCCAATCCTCACCAGCGGCCGCATGAGCAACTAACCAATCTCCATCCTCAGTTAAGGAGATCCCTTTTAGATCTATCTTAACAACCAAGCCATCGTAGCCTTCATCAGGGAATAAGATGTTACTTCCCCGACCGAGTATTTGCACTGACAACTTATTGTCTTTCGCATAGGTCAAGCAGTCACGAATCTGCTCGACCGACTGGCACACCTTAAATAAACTTGCCTCTCCGCCCAGACTGATTGTGGTGTGGTTCGCTAGAGGTACGTTTTCTTGAAATTCGAGTTTCGGTTGATCCATACACGTTAAAGTCTGCTGGGGACGAGATGTTTAATGTCTAATGTTTCTGTTCACATCTTATTAGTGTTTTGAAAGAAAAGCAGTCAATCCGTTTTCATATATACTTCCCGAGACTAGAAATCCGTCATTGTGGCTGCCAGAAATTTCCAGAAATTCTTTTGGCTCCTTCGCTGACTCATAGAGCCTGCGTCCGTGACTGAATTGGACTATATCGTCATCCGGACTGTGGATGATGAG
>JAPUKJ010000115.1 GCA_027295705.1 Ignavibacteria bacterium
GGCAAAGCCCGAAAGATCGGTCTTATACCCGGTGAGTTCTAGCTTCTCCTTTGCATTGTTTGTGACTGTAATGCTGGCTGTATTCCTCAACCCTACCTCTGCGTCCTTGAACATAAACCGAGGTTCGCTTAGTGTGATTTCCTCAATGACCGACGCGGTAAATGTTATTCTTGTTCGAGGGGCATCTGCGGCGTTTGAGTTCACTGTGACTGTCTTGCGAACGGGACCAATGAAGTTCTTCGAATTGAATTTTATTAACAAAGTCCCGGTTTCCCCCGGCTGAAGGTGATCGCTGGAAAGAAGCGTTCCCGTGCACCCGCAGGAGGCCTCGACTTTGCCTAGCTCAAGTGTCTTAGTTCCGACATTCTTTATCGTGACCTTCTTCTCAGCCGTCGTTCCGCGATAAATTGTTCCAAGGTCAATATTGGTTCCTTCAACGACTTCGATTTTCGGCTGCGCGTGGAGAACACATGTTGCCAGAAAGATCTGAGCAGCAGACAGTATCACTGATACTTTTCTCACGACTATTGTATCCTCTGTTGGGGTCGGTGATTACAACAACTTAAGTAAACAGAAAAAACGGAAAAAGGCAAGGTCGAGGTAAATGATCACCCGCCTGGGAAAACATTCTGAAGTGCCCCCTGGCGCAGCAGAGGCGCAACTCGGTAGCGGTCCTCTCCAAATTCCTGGTGTAGTGCAGCCATTACCGCGAAAACCTGACGCAGGCCGATTCTTTCCGCCCACTCGATAGGTCCAAAGGGGTAATTGGTACCCAGCTTCATGGCAGTATCGATATCTCGCTTTGCCGCTACACCTTCCATCAATGCGAAGCATGCTTCGTTTGCCAGCATACAGACGATCCGCGGCAAAACGAGACCAACACTGTCGCGCACCAACGCGCAATTCTTGCCAACTGCCTTTGTGAATTCCTTCGCAGCGGCAATCGATGGCTTGTCAGTTGCATCCGAGGTTGCTAGCTCGATGAGTGTCCCTTCAAGTAAGGAAGGGAGTGCACCCAGCCCAATGAGTCTAGCTGGACGCGTGATCCATCCCGACTGTTCTGCTGCTGTGACAGTGACGCAGGACGAGAGTATCGGAACTTTCGGCCGGACAATCCGGTCGAGTTCGATCAGGTTTTTCTTTTTTTCTTTGATGGAGATATTTGTGAGCTCCAGCGCGATGTCAGTAGACCTTGTCGGTTTTGGAACTCTCTTTATCCCTTTGGGTAGTTTGGCGCTTTTGCTCGAAACGTTCAGACGCGCATGCACTTTGAAGCCTTTGTTCAAGCAGAGTGACGCGTACTCCACGACTAAAGGAGATTCTCCAAGTATGCAAACCTGTTTGCCTTTGGCCATCTGATAAGAGGATTTAGTGGCTTACTTGTACGTGTAGAACCCTTTCTTTGTCTTACGCCCCAGTGTGCCAGCCTCAACCATCTGCCGCTGGATAGGGTGGGGGCGGAAGCGCGGTTCATGAAAGAATTGCTCGTACACGGATTTCGTGACCGCATAGTTAACATCGATGCCAATAAGGTCCATGAGTTCGAATGGGCCCATCTTAAATCCTCCTTCCATCTTCACGATCATGTCGATCTCCTCCACCGTTGCGACGCCCTCAGCTAGTAAGCGGAGTGCCTCACCATAGAATGGTCGCGCAACTCGGTTGACTATGAAACCTGGCGTATCTTTACAGACAACAGGGATCTTCTTCATCCTCAGTGCAAGGTCACATGCTGTTTTGGTTGTTTCGTCGGAGGTCTGTCTTCCTCGCACGACTTCAACGAGCTTCATGAGGGCAGGTGGGTTGAAGAAATGCATTCCAACGACTGACTCGGGTGTTTTTGTCAGCGATGCAATAGCACTTATCGAAAGAGACGAAGTGTTCGATGTGAGGATAGCCTCTGGTGCGACGATAGCATCAAGTTTCTTGAAGATTTCCTTTTTGACGTTCAAATCCTCAGCGACTGCTTCAATGATGAAATCTGCGTTCCCCATGTCTCCGAAGTTCCTCCTTGGGTGAATAGCAGAGAAGGCTTCGGTGGCTTCGGTGGCAGTGATCTTCCCCTTTTCGACCCCGCGTCTAAAGTCTTCTTTGATTCTTGCCATTGCGTCTTTGAGGACCTCCGTGGAAATATCATACAGTACAACGTCGAATCCTGCACGTGCGGCGACCTGAGCGATACCGTTCCCCATTGTTCCTGCGCCAACAATGCCAACGCTTTTGATCATGAAATATGGTGTGCTAATGGTGTGTGCGGACTTTGGAAGCTTCTGGCTGGAATTCGATGGGATTATATAGAGATTCTATAGGATATTGTCAACCACCAGACCTCCCGTCAGGGCACGTCTCAGCGCGAAAGTGGGCCTTGTGATTACTTGCCTTTGAATTTTGCTGGGCGTTTTTCGAGGAATGCCGCGATGCCCTCCTTATGGTCTTCTGTTTCTGAGGCGATTTGTTGAATTTGGGCCTCATAATCCAGCAGGGAGTCGAGGTCAGCCGCGAGCGATTTGTTCAGAGTGCGTTTGATAAGACCGATTGCGCGAGTAGGTTGTGATGCAAAGGAGTTGGCAATTTCCATGGTGACTTTTTCGAGTTCGCCAGGCGGGGCAATCTTATTCACTAAACCAACACGCTCAGCTTCCTCGGCGGTAACGTCTTTGCCGGTGGAGGCATATTCAAACGCACGTGCCATGCCGACCAGCCGCGGGAGAAACCAATGTGAGCCTGAGTCGGGCACGAGTCCTATGCGGATAAACACCTCGATGAGTTTGGCTGTTGTCGACATGACCCGCATATCACAGGCGAGAGCTATGCTGCACCCGGCACCCGCCGCCACACCATTGATCATGCCGATGACAGGCTTTTCTATAGTGCGCATTTTCCTAATCAGGGGGTTATAGGATTTTTCCAACGACTCTTTTAGGGAACGCTTCGACCCAGCGTGTTCTTTCAAATCCTGGCCAGAACAGAATGCTTTCTCCCCAGTTCCTCGAAGCACGACACACCGCACGGCTGGATCTTTGTCGGCTTCTTTGAAAGCAGTGTTCAGCTCTTTCTTCATTTGTTCATTGAGGGCGTTGAAGACCTCCGGGCGGTTCATGGCGATGGTCAAAACACTATCCTGAATAGTGTAGAGAAGAGTTTGATAGCTTTGCATGATTTTGCTTTGTTAATACATGTATGGCAGTCTGACGTAGACCAACAAACTGGCTACTTGCCTTTCCATTCCGGCTTTCTCTTTTCACCGAACGCTTTCATTCCTTCTTTTTGATCGTCTGACGCAAAGAGGAGATAGAAGTTCTTGCGCTCAAATTCAAGGCCGCCCTCTATAGTAGTGTCGAATGCCTTGAGTACTGACTCTTTTGCTAGCCTAACGGCGACGGGCGGTTTGGAGGCGATTTCTCTTGCCCAATTCTTGGCTTCCTCTAGGTAATACTCGACGGGCACAACTTTGTTGATGAGACCCCAGCGCAGTGCTTCTTCAGCAGAGATCATACGTCCGGTCAGAACCATCTCCATGGCTTTCACTTTGCCGACTGCGCGGGTGAGTCGCTGCGTGCCGCCAGCACCTGGCATCACGCCTATGTTGATCTCCGGCTGACCGAACTTCGCATTCTCGGATGCGACGACCATATCGCAGCTCATTGCCAACTCGCAGCCGCCGCCGAGCGCAAAACCGCTTACCGCTGCGATGATCGGCTTTTTGATCTTCCTGATGCGATCCCATCGCGCAAACTGATCCCGTGTTAACATTTCGATTGCGGAGGCATCCGCCATCTCTTTTATATCAGCACCTGCAGCGAATGCCTTTTCGTTGCCGGTCAGGATGACACATCGAACATCCTGTTCCTTGTCCAGTGACTCGAGTGCACCGACAACTTCCTCCATAAGCTTCATGTTGAGTGCATTGAGTACATCAGGCCTGTTGAACTGGACGATAGCGTAACCGTGTTGTTTGGTAACGATGATGTGCGTGGAGGACACTACTTCACCTGAAACATGAATTAAAGTACCTTGCTTGAAATTGCAGATAGGGAAATGCCAGTGCTGTAAGATCCATGTGTTGTGTTACTCACAGGAGCAGGAGCATGAACTATTTCCACCTCACTTTGCTGAGTTCGCTTGGAATTGAAATGAACGTACAAATCCAAAAACCCTGACGTTGATCGTGTCTTTTTTCCACGTTACCTGGGATCGGATGTTGTATCCTTCGCAAGGGTACGTGTTGGTCATGACGATTGCTGCTTGTACACCTGGTGGAGTTTCAGTTCGTTGTGAAAGAACAATATCAAATCCCGTATCTGGCTCGCATTAAGTATCAATCACCGAGTAATCTTTTTATGGTATCTCCGAGTGAAAGTCTGTAGACTCCCGCACCCTTCAGCCCTGCATAGAGTGTTGAACTATTAGAGCTCCAATGAAGCGCACGGACCTCTCCTCGCAATTTAGTGGTCGGTATTTCCATCCATGTGGCGCCTCCATTTTGCGAGTAATAGACCTGAATTCCATTCACAATTGCGACAACGTCTGATGGCTGGTAGCGGTCGAATGCTATGTGGACCTTGTCACCGACCTTCCACGGCGGCGAGTATCGATTCCATTCGAGGCCACTGTTTGTAGATCGGAATCCGTCACCATCTGCCGTCCATGCATAGTAAGTCTTTTGATCTTTGTCATCGGATGTCACAGCCAGAATATCATCGCCGACAATTCCGTAACGCGCAGGTTCCCAGTTGAAGCCGCCGTCGTTGGTTGCGATCACAGCCTTATTGCTGGTTGCAGCATGGATCATTCCGGCGTTCACTGGAGAGAACACAAGCGATCGAAGCTGGTATTTAGCTGCAATCGGTCTTGTTGGAGTCCAACTTTCGCCTCTGTCTGTAGAGATCATTAATCCCGTCTTTGTTGAGCAATACATCCTGCTGCGTATGGCGGGCTGTGTATCAAGATACGAAACTTGAATCCCGCGTAATGCCTTCGCGCCCGGCGTCCAGGAGACGCCGCTATTGGTAGTTTTGTAAATACCGTTCATGGTTGCGGCGTAAAGATAAGAAGTTGAATCTGCATCAAAAGCAACTGAGTTGATTGTGCCCCCGATTAGAGCATTACATGTTGAGACCCATGAGGCTGCCACTTTGTTATGATGGAAAAGTGCCTGGCCAACAACTCCGTACACCTTCCCACCGCTTCTGTCGGTCACGATATTCGAGACTGTTGCCCCGCCCAGTCCAACATCAACATGCAGCCAGGTCTTGCCGTTATCGGATGAACGTTGTAACCCGATTCCTTCACCAAACACATAGATCAATGGATTATTCTTGTCAGAGGCTAAAACGACAGAGGTTGCAATATGTGGAAGGTCATCAGTCAATTCCCTCCAGCTTGTTCCGAAATCAGTGGAGACCAGTAGACCACTTTCTGTTCCTGCGTAGATCACCTCTTGTTTCGCAGAATGGATGGCAAGAGATCTGATCTTCCCGCCTCCCGGCCCTTGTCTTGTGGGACTCCAGGTTGTGCCGGTGTTGGTAGACTTGTATATGTCTCCGCCGTTCGTGCCGAAGCACATCGACTCAGAGGAGAGCTGATTGATTACAAGATGCATTGGAATTGATCCACTTGAAGCCAGGGCATCTGTTAACGGGAGCCAAGAACCACCAGCGTCAGTCGACTTGACGACACCGATCTCGGACATTGATGCGTAAACAACGTCTGGTTTTAGCTGATCAATATCGATGTCGAAGATATCCGCTTCTGCAATTGTAACAGAATCAAGGCCATTGTTGCATTCGTTCCAATTGATACCTCCATTGGTAGACTTGTATATGCCGCGACCCTTCAGCCCAACATACATCTGTGTGGACTTCCAGGGATCGATTGCAAAAGCGCGGGAGGGATTCGATCCTCCAGAATTATCGTGTATTACAATTCTTTTCCACTCTCCTCCGTTGTGGTTTGATACAAATAGTCCCGCGTCGGTTGCTGCATAAAGCCTCTGTCGGTGTTCAGGATGCTGGACGAATCTGTGAATGGTTCGGTCTACCTGTATCGTTGAAAGGCTCGTCCAGGTTCTTCCTCTATCAGTTGACTTGAAGACTTGACCGTTTGTCAAGCCTGCATAGACGTGTGAAGGATTGTCTTCGTCGATGTGAACAGTCGATATGTTTTGAGCGTACGGTCCTCCGGTGTATTCCCATTCAACTATAGAGAGTGAGGAGGAACAGCCGAGAAAAAACAAGAATGGAATGCTTGAAAAAGGGAAGAGGACTTTCGACCTGTGCAAACATCTATTTTTCATCGCGCTTAGCCATCATTGTTCTCAGACGTTTATAGTCGATCTCACGTTTCTCGCTAAACGCCTTGATCCCTTCCTTGATCTCTGGCGCAGACATGTGCACAGTGAGCCAGTCCCTTACGTTACCGATTGTCATGGACCAGGAAAGATCGCCCCAGAAGTTCAATTGCTGTTTTGTGTATCGTGTACACTCGGGGAGTTTGTTCACAAGTTTTTCGGCCATGATTTCGACTGCCCTGTCGAGTTTTCGTCTTGGAACAAGCTGGGTTATCAACCCCCAGTCCAGTGCTTTCTTCGCTGATATCGGCTCATTGAGAAGCAGAATCTCACGTGCGCGCCGTTCGCCAACAATGAGAGGGAGCCATTGTGTCGCTCCCGCCGCCGCCACGCTTCCGCGTGAGGTACCTGCATGTTGGATGAACACATCACTCGCCGCTATGGCGAGGTCGCACGACATTTGCAATTCGTTGCCGCCTCCCACGACCATACCATTCAGCCTTGCAATTGTTGGTTTGCCAATGTTCCGTAGTCGCTCGAATGTTTCTATGAAGACGCCCATCCACTTGTAGAAGTCATTGGGATGATCCAGGAATTCTTCCTTCCACTCCTTCATATCGGCACCCGTGCAGAATGCCTTGTTGCCCGCCCCGGTAATAATAAGAACTGCAACACTGTCATCCCACGCAGCATCTTCGTAGGCAGCGCCCAATTCGCGGAGGGTTTCGAGGTTTAAGCAGTTGTACACCTTGGGCCGGTTGATGGTGATCGTAGCGCGCCAATTGCCCTTATTATAGAGAATGTTCTTGAAGCTGAGTTCTTTTGGGTTCTTGCCAGTGTATTTAGACATATCTTATCCTGAGGAGCGAAGCGACGAAGAAGCTGATTCGTCTGGTAATGTCTGAAGTGTGTTCAGATTCTTCACTTCGTTCAGAATGACTGAAGCACTGTCACTCTGAGTCCCGCATTTCGGGACGAAGAGTCTGATCGGACAAAAACCACTCAGTACTTAAGTCAATCCAGTTTGGGTTCACCGATTCAATCAACGCGATCTTCTTTGACCTTAGCCAACCCTTGATCTGCTTCTCACGGGTAATTGCCTCGCGAATGTCTGGAGTAGCCTCAAAGTATACGAGCTTTGTTATATTGTATCTACTAGTGAACCCGCGCAAGAGTTTCTCTCTGTGCTCGTAGACCCCTCCGTTGCAGATCATTTGTAACCCCTGTCTATAGAGTGTTCGGGACTTGTTTGTCAATATGTGAACGTAGTATTGGCTCACAATCCTCGACTTGAGATGTCGTCAGTGTATTCAGATTCTTCACTCAGTTCAGAATGACATTGTCCTGCTATGCCACCTCACCGTGAAATACAGTGATAATATCTGCCGCGAAGCTCATGAGATCGCGAGTGACTGCCTTCCCTTCAGGTGAAGCAAGAGCAGCATCCATGGCATCTTTGTTGTCAAAATACATCTCTGCCATCAAGTAGAACTTTGTCTCCCCGATAGGCGCGCCGGTGATGCGTGTAATCTCAAGCTTCCGCAGGCCGGGGTATTTTTTGACAAGTGGCGTGTGGACATTCTCGTAGTGTTTGTCGAATTCAACCGTGTCTTCTGGCTTCCGGTAGAGGGCGATGAGTTTGGTCATAGGGGGACACAGGCAAAAGTGTACGAAAAGTTTTGAGGAATATACCCACGAGGCTGCGGAAATGCAACCAGGTGGACGGAGGTGCTGAATTTGAGCAAAGTCTTTGCAGACTTCTTTGAATGGTGCGTCCGTTGGCACATTATTTCATTTTTTTGTACCATGACAGCCACACGTTCAGCCTTCCCATGGTCGACAACATGGTAAAAGAAAATATCCGCCAAGAAACGGCTCAGATTTTTCCCACGCTGGTCCAACTCCGCCGACAAATCCACAAAAATCCTGAGCTTGGGTTTGAAGAGCAGAAGACCTCCGCACTTGTTGCCAGAACCTTGCGCTCCCTAGGGCTGAGAGTCCAGGCAGGTATTGCCAAAACAGGAGTGGTGGGAATGCTTGAGGGGAGGAAGAAATCGCCCGTTGTAGCATTGCGGGCGGATATGGACGCGCTCCCAATCCATGAGCAGAATAAAATCCCCTATCGTTCGTCTCTGCAAGGAAAGATGCACGCCTGCGGCCATGATGCACATACGGCAATTGCTTTGGGAGCAGCGATGTTGCTTTCCTCTATGAAAGATCAACTTGACGGGAGTGTGAAGTTTATTTTTGAGCCATGTGAAGAGAAATCCCCGTCAGGTGCGGCGGAGCTGATAAAAAGGGGCGTATTGGCGAATCCCAAGGTCGGTGCTATCTTTGGAATGCATGTGTTTGCCCGGGCAGAAGTTGGCAGGGTTGGCTTTCGCGCGGGTCCCATGATGGCGGCCTCGGATGAGCTATATATCACGATCAAAGGTAAAGGAGGGCATGGAGCCTTTCCCCATCTTTCAGTTGACGCCCTTGTTGTTGCGGCGGAGGTTGTGCTTGCTCTTCAAAAAGTGATCAGTCGCCAAGTCAACCCGTTTTCCCCGCATGTGTTAACCATTGGAAAGATAGAAGGCGGAACTGCACCTAACATCATTCCGAACGAAGTGAAGATCACTGGGACGCTTCGTTCGATGGATGAGAAGTGGCGAAAGCAAGCCCGCAAATCCATCGTTCGCATGATCAAAGGAGTTACGAGCGCTTCTGGTGCGTCGTTCGAGCTAGAGATCAAAGAAGCGGGTCCGGTTCTTGTCAATGACGAGAGACTAACAAAGTTTGCCGAAGATGTCTGCAAGGACTACCTAGGCCCGCGGAACGTATTCACTGTCGAACCTGTGATGGGTGGTGAGCCCTTTGCGTACTATCTCCAAAAAGTGCCCGGCACGTTCTTCCGCCTTGGTATCGCGAACCGGCGGAAGGGCATCGTCCACGATCTTCACACACCACGGTTTAACATAGACGAGGAAGCTCTGAAGGTCGGTGCCGGATTCTTTGCTTACCTTGCTCACGAATATCTGAGTTCTGCTCCGCGTCTCGTGAGAGATCTATGAATGCACAGCCGTGTTAGGTTGGGTTTCTCCGTGACTTAGATTGTACGACCGGAAACCTGAAGACTATCCGCGAAATAAATTCTCTAATCAGTTACATTCTCTCCGGAAGCTTGATTTCCACTTGAAGCTACTTCATCGTCTGACACTCTCTCCAGGATGGCCTGCATTTGGTGTCTCACTTTTTGCATTCGTGGTATATCTCGAAACGCTAGCACCTACCGTCACTTTCATAGACAACGGTGAACTTGCCGCAGTAGCGTGCACATTGGGGATTGCACACCCCACAGGGTATCCCCTGTTTACACTTCTAGGTTGGATGTTCTCAAGACTTCCAATTGCGTCTGAGGAAATCGTTCGGCTGAATATCATGGCGGCCTTTTTCTGCGCCGTTGGGGTTTACTTCTTCTACCTTCTTGTGCATGTGATTCTCACCTTTCTCTCCAAGCACTCTGGAGTCATTAAACTGAGAAAAGATGGGAATCTCTCAACAGCTCTCTTTGTAGCGAGTGCCGGAGCGTCACTGTTACTTGCATTCTCGGAGACGTATTGGTCCCAAGCAGTTTCGATTGAAGTGTATTCATTACACGTGTTGTTTCTTTCTCTGGTTATGCTTCTGTTTGTCAAGGCAAATTCATCGGAGTTTGACGATGCGGTGGCTGAGGGCTCCAGGAGTGAGATGCCCAGAGGCGTATGGTGGATTCTCTTTGCCTTTACGCTAGGTCTTGCTTTCACTAATCACATGACGACCATCTTGTTGGCGCTGGGCTTGTTGTTCCTCTATTTCGCAACTCAAGGAAATAGCGCTACGTCGTGGAAACGTATCGGTTTTATGACGATACCGTTTGTTCTCGGACTGTCTGTGTACTTGTACTTGCCGATCCGTGCGGCTCAGTCGCCGCAGTTGAACTGGGGGAACACATCAACCTTTGAAAGATTCTTATGGCATCTCAGCGGCAAGCAGTATCGCGTTTGGATTTTTTCTTCTACTGAAGCTGCTAGTCGACAGCTCAAGTACTTTCTGAATACTCTACCGGAGGAATTTGCCTACATCGGCATAATCGCAGCATTGATAGGCTTGTTCACGTTGTGGCGCGGGCACAGGAGGCTTTTCGTTGCTACTAATCTGTTGTTCTTAACGTGCGTTCTCTATTCGATCAATTATGATATTCACGATATCGACTCGTACTTTCTACTCGCATACTTTTGCATAGCTCTCTGGGCGGGCTGTGGACTACTAGCAATGTTCTTTTGGATTAGTGCAAAGACATCATTGAAGATACCTATGCTGGCAGCTTTGCTAATTGGGGTAAGTCTAACCCCATTTTTTTTTCATCACGCAAAGACAAATGAGAGGGAAAACTATTTGGTAGAGGACTACACGATGAACATGTTCGCATCCCTTGAGCCGGATGCATTGGTTTTCTCATTCCAATGGGACTATTGGGTTTCTGCATCGTACTACTATCAATTCGTTAAGGGCGTGCGACCCGATGTGGTGGTGGTTGACAAGGAACTTCTCCGCCGATCATGGTACTTAGAAGAATTAGACGAACGCCACCCGTGGTTACTAAGAGAGTCTGAAACTGAGGTAGAGGCATTCCGCACGGAGCTCTACAAGTTTGAACATGATCTCCCGTACAATCCAAATCTCATACAAGCGCGGTTCGTCGCGATGATCTCGAGCTTTATTTGGAAAAGCTTGATCTCGAGGCCTGTGTATGTGACACGGGAAATCGAACCGGAGTTTACGCAGGGTTTGCAGAGAGTTCCTCATGGTCTTGCCCTGCGATTGATGCCAGATACGCTTTTCCACCCAACTAGCATGCCATCCATAGCATATCGATCCTTTGAACAGGCAGGGCGATTGGAAGATATGATAAAAAGGCTATATGCATGGGCTTTTATTGCACAAGGGGTTTATGAGTATAAAAAAGGGGGTAATCCTGTAAACGCTGAACGTTTGCTGAAGCGGGCGTTGGAATTTGACAAGTCATCTGCTGAGGCACGTAGGTGGATAAATGCAATCGGTGGCCAGTAGGGGGGTATGGGTGGGAAAAGAGAAGGAGGGTGAGGGGATGTAAGGTTTGGATTAGGTTTAGATGGGTTGACTATTTGTCCTATTTTGTTATATTTAGGTGCTCGGCTCATTTGCTCTACCACACAGAGAGTTACTTATCACCCATGGTGCAGGAGTTATCTGCGCCTGAGAAAGGGTGATTTTTTTGTTGCTGGCGTAGCTCAATTGGCAGAGCAGCTGATTTGTAATCAGCAGGTTGCGGGTTCGAGTCCCATCGCCAGCTCTTGTCGGGATTGCAGGGACGCCTTTGGGGACTTGGGCAGGTAGCGAAGCGGTTAAACGCAACAGACTGTAAATCTGTCGGCTGATGCCTTCGGAGGTTCGAATCCTTCCCTGCCCACGCGAGAGCCAGAACGGAATTGATGCGGGAGTAACTCAGTTGGTAGAGTCACAGCCTTCCAAGCTGTTGGTCGCGGGTTCGAGTCCCGTCTCCCGCTCAGTGCAGCAGGCGCATTTGCAATCTTGCTTGCGTAGCTCAGTTGGTAGAGCACTTCCTTGGTAAGGAAGAGGTCACCGGTTCAATCCCGGTCGCAAGCTCGAATGAAGTGTTCACAGCAAACTCGGAGGCTCTTGTCGTGAGAGATCTGATAACGTTAGAGTGTACGAATTGCAGAAGAAGGAACTATTCGACCACAAAGAACAAAAAGAAACAGCCTGGCCGAGTAGAGTACAAAAAGTTCTGCCGATTCTGTGGTAAGCACATCGTGCATAAGGAGACTCGTTAGCGTCGAGGGGCACCAAAGAACAATTCTTTTGTTCAAGGATTAGTGATCTATACGTCAGTAGCTCAATCGGCTAGAGCAGCGGTCTCCAAAACCGCAGGTTGGGGGTTCGAGTCCCTCCTGACGTGCGACGTTGCTGGAAGTTCACGATGATGTGCGCGTTCACACGTGGAGAGGGGCAGAACTTCGGTGGACATTGAGCCATGAAAGAGAAGATTATTGCCTTCTTCACCGATGTGGTGAAGGAGATGAATAAAGTTACCTGGCCGAAGAAAAACGACCTCCGCGACTCGACGGTGATTGTGCTAGTGGTTTGCGTGATCATTGCAGCATTCGTTTATGTTGTAGACACCGCCGTCAGCGGTGTTCTTCGGCAAATACTCTAATGCGGGAAGGTGTTTTGTTGGAAAAGAAATGGTATGTGGTTCGAACCTATTCTGGTCACGAGAACAAAGTAAAGGCATATATTGAGAATGAGATCGCTCAGGCGATGCTCCAAGAGCGAGTCTCGTCTGTAATCGTCCCATCTGAAAAAGTTTTTGAGGTTAGGGATGGCAAGAAAAAAAGCAAGACTCGGACCTTCTTTCCAGGGTACGTTCTCATAGAAGCGGTTTTGGATAAGGAAACTACGCACCTGATTCTCAATACTCCTTCTGTCATTAGTTTTGTTGGACCGAAGAACGCGCCTGCTCCATTGCAAACCTCGGAAATACAGAGGCTCATTGGGAAAATTGAGGAGCGGAAGGACGTTGAGATGGTTGAAGCGCCGTTTAAGGTAGGCGACGCTGTGAAGGTGACCGATGGTCCCTTTAATAACTTCAACGGGTTTGTGCAGGAGGTGAATGAAGAAAAGATGAAGGTGAAAGTGATGGTCTCTATCTTCGGTCGCAAGACACCGGTAGAATTGGTTTTCACTCAGGTAGAAGCGGAGAGATAAACCATATTGTCCTCTGCTCAGGGTGCATTAAGAGAATAGCACTATGAAGAAAGTCGTTGGCTTCGTAAAGTTGCAGATCCCTGCAGGTCAGGCGAACCCGGCCCCGCCTGTTGGCCCCGCTCTTGGTCAAAAGGGGGTCAACATTATGGAATTTTGCAAGCAGTTTAATGCGCGGACTCAGGCTCAGATCGGGCTGATCATTCCCGTTGTTATTACGGTGTTTTCGGATAGATCATTCTCCTTCATAACGAAGACTCCTCCGGCTGCTGTTCTGTTGGCCAAAGCAGCAAAAGTGGAAAAGGGCTCAGCTGAATCAAACAAGACGAAGGTTGGCAAAGTCACCAAAAAGCAGATTCGCGAGATTGCTGAGTTGAAAATGCCTGATTTAAATGCCGTAGATGTAGAGGGTGCAATGAAGGTGATTGCGGGCACCGCGCGCAGCATGGGCATCACTGTTGAAGGATAGGTCGACTTATTATCATGTGGGAGTTCCGAATGCTTGGAACGCTGCACCACAAGTGAGGAAAGACAACTATGAAAACAAGCAAACGCTATAAAGAGAGCGTTGCCAAGATTGAGCCCGGGAAGAGTCATACAACCGAAGAAGCAGTAGTCCGAGTAAGAGAAGCTGCTTCAACAAAGTTTGTCGAATCGGTAGATATTGCCGTCCGTCTAGGCGTCGACCCTAAAAAGGCCGATCAGGCGGTTCGTGGAACGGTATCACTACCTCATGGGGTTGGACGGGAGGTTCGGGTTCTCGTCCTAGCAAAGCCCCCGAAGGATGAGGAGGCAAAAGGTGCAGGTGCTGAGCATGCGGGTCTGGCAGAGTATCTACAAAAGATTAAGGATGGGTGGTCTGATGTTGATGTTATCATTGCGACCCCTGATGTTATGGGTGAAGTTGGAAGGCTTGGCAAGATTCTCGGTCCGCGCGGGCTGATGCCAAATCCTAAGAGCGGCACCGTTACGCCTGACGTTGCCAAAGCTGTGAAGGAGGTCAAAGCCGGAAAGATTGAATTCCGGGTCGACAAGACAGGTATCCTGCACGCGACTGTGGGCAAGGCAGATTTTGAGTCGAAGCAACTAGTTGAGAATATTCAAGCATTCTTGAGCACGGTTGTCCGTCTCAAGCCTGCGTCCGCAAAGGGGACATATATAAAGAGTGTTTCGCTTTCTAGCACAATGGGTCCCGGTGTGAGAATCGATCGAAACCAGGTTCCAGCGCGCTAAAGAATTCATGCAATTGCCCAGCGCGTAGGCGAGAGCAATTATGGATTGCACAAGGCATTGGACAATGTCGTGAGGACTTGATGAGACTTTCAGAAAAAGAAAAAATTGTCTCGGAGGTTGCAGAAACTGCCAGAAGAGCACGGGGGATGTTCTTCACCGATTTTAGAGGGTTGACTGTCCAGCAGGCAAACGAATTGCGTCGCGAGTTTCGCAAATCGGACATCGATTACAGGGTCGTGAAGAACACACTCATCCACAAAGCTCTGGAAAGCGTGACCGGATGTGACAGGGTAATTGACAAGCTTATCGGTCCCACTGGTATAGCCTTTGCATTTGAAGATCCCGTCTCACCAGCGCGGATCATTCAGAAGTTTGTTGACAAGCACAAGAAGCTATCGCTTAAAGTTTGCGTGCTTGAGCACGAAGTCTACGAGGGTTCGAAGTTAAAAGAGCTTGCTAAATTTCCAACTCGCGAAGAGACAATAGCAGTCATCATGAGCACCATTCAAGCTCCTCTGGCAGGTGTACCAAATGTGATCAACGCAATTATGCGTGATTTGGTATGCGTGATTAGCGAGATCGAGAAGAAAAAAACTGCGTAACAATTTGTAACACCGAAAGAGCACCGGGATCGGAACTAGAATTTTGTTCTTACTAAAATAGGAGAAAACGCAATGTCAGCAGTTCCCGAAATCGTGGAAAAAATTGAGAAGCTTACGCTCCTCGAAGCCGTTGAACTGAAGAAAACTCTAGAGGAGAAGTTCGGTGTGACAGCGGCAGCGCCAGTGGTAATGGGTGGCGCAATGCCTGCAGCACCTGATGCAGCTTCGGCAGACGAGGAAAAGACCGAGTTTACTGTTGTGTTGAAAACTGTGGGAGCTCAGAAGATCAATGTTATCAAAGTTGTCCGTGCGGCGACAGGTCTTGGTCTTAAGGATGCTAAGGATGTTGTGGACAGTGCACCGAAGCCGGTGAAAGAAGATATTTCGAAGGCTGATGCAGAGAGTCTGAAAAAGGAGCTGGAAGAGGCCGGGGCGCAGGTGGAGCTTAAGTAAAGTCTTACGCTTGGACGGCTTTGAATAGTCCAGTGCTGTTATTGCTTTCCATTGAATTGAGAACAGTCTGAGGTATGCGATGGTCAATGAGTGTTTAGGTGGGAAAAGAAAGCAACAGGTTTATTGTCCGCCCTTCAACCTTCTACCTTTGTTCTCAGCCTTTAACATCAGCCACGCGAGAACTCTTTCATTCGGAGTCGGTTTTCAATGCCTCGTTTCGTATTTCGTGATGCACTATGCGACAGTCAGGTTGTGCGTGTCTATGCAAAAGCAATTCATAAACTTTTACAAGTAAGGAGTGGTACTCTTGAGGAACCAATCCAACGGCAGAATCTCATTCGGGAAGATCCATGAGACCCTAGAAGTTCCCGATTTGCTGAACATTCAGCTTGAATCGTGGGAGAGTTTCGCGCAGGCTGGCACAGCGCCGAGTCGAAGGAAAAACAAGGGCCTGCAAGCGGTATTCAAGACGAATTTTCCCATCACAGATGCACGGGAAAATTTCCTGCTGGAGTTTGTTGAGTACAACGTCGAGAAGCCAAAATACACGGTGGCTGAATGTGAGGAGCGAGGCCTAACTTATGCAGTCCCGCTGAAGGCCAAACTCCGTCTTTCACAGAAGGCTGAAGACGGAAAGAGCTATGTAAAAACGATTGAGCAGGATGTGTACTTGGGGAATCTCCCCGCGATGACACATCGGGGAACGTTTATTATCAATGGAGCAGAGCGCGTTGTGGTGAGTCAGCTCCACAGGTCGCCTGGAGTGTTTTTCAGTGAGTCGATTCACCCTAATGGTACCCCAATCTTTTCTGCCCGTATCATCCCGTTCCGGGGGTCGTGGGTCGAGTTTGCGACTGACATTAATAACATCATGTATGCATACATTGACCGCAAGAAAAAGTTCCCGGTGACAACACTCCTGCGCGCACTTGGGTACTCTTCGGATGATGAGATCCTCGAACTTTTTAACCTCGTGGATGAGATAGACGTTGCCAAGGTTGATCTCAAAGATTATGTGGGTCGGATTATCTGCAGTGATGTGGTGGATAAGAAAACGGGGGAGATCTTCATTAGCAAGGATGCCACGCTGACGGATGAGGCGATCAAGAAAATCAAGAAATCGTCCATCAAGAAGCTGAGGTTTCTCAAACCAGAGGGAGGCGAAAGCTCTGTTATAACGAATACGATTTCAAAAGATGTCTCACGGTCGGAAGAAGATGCTTTAGGTACTATCTACCGGCAGCTCCGTTCCGGCGATGCGCCAGATCTGGACACGGCGAAGACCTTGATCGACCGTCTCTTCTTCAACGAAAAGCGTTACGATTTGGGTGATGTGGGACGATATCGTATGAACAGCAAACTCGGCCTTGATATCCCGTTTTCCACGACAACCTTGACCAAGCAGGATATTGTTGCCATCATTAACTATGTCATCGAGTTGCAGCAGGGAAAGAAATCTATGGATGACATCGACCACCTTGGCAACCGGCGCGTGCGGACTGTTGGAGAGCAGATTGCACAGCAATTCAACATTGGTCTTGCCAGAATGGCACGGACGATTCGCGAACGGATGAACATCCGCGACAGCGGAAACCTGACTCCTCAAGATTTGGTGAACGCAAGGACAATCACAAGCGTGATCAATGCGTTTTTTGGCACAAACCCACTTTCGCAGTTCATGGATCAGACAAATCCGCTGGCAGAGCTCACGAACAAGCGTCGTATGTCAGCACTGGGGCCAGGTGGCTTAACGCGGGAACGGGCAGGATTCGAAGTCCGTGACGTACACTATACGCATTACGGTCGCTTATGTCCAATTGAGACGCCTGAGGGCCCGAACATCGGGTTGATCTCATCTCTCTGTATCCATGCACGGGTTAATGACTTTGGATTCATTGAGACGCCGTACCGTAAGGTCAAGAACGGTCGCGTGACGGATGAGATTGAGTACTTGAACGCAGAGAAAGAGGACACATGCACCATAGCTCAGGCAAATGCGCCACTTGATGGACGCGGACATTTCGCGAAGGACCGTGTCGAGTCAAGATACCAGGGGGATTTTCCAATTGTGCGGCCGGAAGACGTACAGTATATGGACGTTGCACCCAACCAGATCGTTAGTGCTGCCGCGGGCTTGATACCCTTCTTGGAGCATGACGATGCGAACCGCGCATTAATGGGTTCAAACATGCAGCGTCAGTCAGTTCCGTTGCTGAGTCCTGAGGCGCCTCTAGTCGGCACCGGCTTGGAAGGTAAAATTGCACGTGATTCTCGCACATTGATCCTTGCCGAGCGAAGCGGCACTGTTGAAAATGTTGATGCTGATCGCATTGTCGTTCAGTACGACATTGATGAAACGAGTACCGAAGCGCTAGTCTCGTTTGAGGACAAGCGTCGGGTAGAATATAGACTCACAAAGTTTTTCCGGTCTAACCAAGACACTTGCATTAACCAAAAGGCAGTTGTAGGACCGGGTGACAAGGTAAGAAAGGGCGAGGCTCTAGCAGATGGTCCCGCTACGCACAATGGGGAATTAGCTCTCGGGAAGAACGTACTCGTTGCATTCATGCCGTGGCACGGGTATAACTTCGAGGATGCCATCATCGTTAGCGAACGCATCGTGTCGCAAGACGTGTTCACTTCGATTCACATCGAGGACTTTGAGTTGCAAGTGAGGGATACCAAACGGGGAGAGGAGGAGTTGACGCGTGAAATACCAAACGTCAGTGAAGACGCGACAAAGGATCTTGACGAAAACGGCATCATACGTGTGGGTGCTGAAGTCTTTGAGGGGGATCTCCTGATCGGTAAGATTACCCCGAAGGGTGAATCGGATCCGACGCCTGAAGAGAAACTATTGAAAGCAATCTTCGGTGAAAAGGCAGGAGATGTGAAGGATGCGTCTCTAAAGGCGCCGCCGGGCATGAAAGGAGTGGTCATTGCGACAAAACTGTTCAGCCGCAAGAAAAAAGACGCGGAATCGAAGAAGGAAGATAAGCGTAGCAGCGATGCCCTCGACCGTCAACGTCGTAAGGTCGTTGCCGAGCTTCGCGAGCGCCTAGCCCACAAGCTTGATCTTCTTCTGACTGACGAGAAGTCAATAGGTATCCGGGATACGGAAGGAAACGTCGTGTTCCGCAGCGGTATGCAGTTCAGCGCGGACACATTCCGCTCGTTTCCGGACGTCGAAAATCTTGATCACTCAAGTGATTGGGTGGAGGATAAGAGGAAAAATACACTCATCACCAAGATCTTCACGAATTACTTTGACAAACTGGACAGTATTGAAGAAGAATTTCGCCATGAGAAGAGCAAGATCCAATTGGGTGATGAGCTGCCTCCCGGAGTTGTTCAACTTGCCAAGGTGTATGTCGCAAAGAAACGTAAGCTCTCCGTTGGTGACAAGATGGCGGGCCGACATGGCAACAAGGGTGTTGTATCGCGCGTTGTCCCAGCTGCCGATATGCCATTCCTACCAGATGGGACGCCAGTGGACATTGTTCTCAATCCGCTCGGCGTTCCCTCCCGGATGAACCTTGGGCAGCTCTATGAAACTGCGTTGGGCTGGGCGGCAAAAATCCTTGGCGTACACTACGCGTCACCAATTTTTGATGGAGCCTCATGGGAAGATGTCCAGGGAGAACTTGAGAAAGCAGGGTTGAACAAAAGCTCGACATCAGTTCTCTACGACGGTCGGACTGGCCAGAGGTTCGACCAGGAAGTTACTGTAGGATATATATATATGCTGAAACTATCTCACCTTGTCGATGACAAGATTCATGCACGCTCCATTGGACCGTACTCGCTGATTACTCAGCAGCCCCTCGGGGGAAAGGCGCAATTCGGTGGTCAACGATTTGGAGAAATGGAAGTGTGGGCACTCGAAGGATATGGTGCTTCTCACGTGCTCCAGGAGATGCTTACAGTTAAGAGCGATGATGTTTCTGGCCGTGCGAAAGTCTACGAAGCGATCGTCAAAGGTGAGAATTTGCCTGAAGCGAACGTTCCAGAATCATTCAATGTGCTAATTCGAGAGCTCATGGGTCTTGGGCTTGACGTGAAATTAGAATGATCACACGGTTGGCGAATACTACGGATTTGTTTTCCCTCAAATTGATCGGGGTTCACACGACATAAGGTTGGAGGAACACAATGGCATTTGTCCATCAAGATAGAGGTGTGAGGAAGCATTTTTCAAAGATAACGATCAGTCTGGCATCGTCGGACATGATCCTACAGCGTTCGCGTGGCGAGGTTACAAAGCCTGAAACTATTAACTACCGGTCCTTCAGGCCGGAGAAGGATGGTCTGTTTTGCGAAAAGATATTCGGCCCTGTAAGGGACTGGGAATGCCACTGCGGAAAATACAAACGTATCAGATATAGGGGGATTATTTGTGATCGATGTGGTGTCGAAGTTACACAGAAAAGTGTCCGTCGCGAACGAATGGGTCATATAGCTCTTGCTGTTCCGATTGTCCACATCTGGTACTTCCGTTCACTCCCCTCGAAGATTGGCAACGTTCTGGGCCTGACCACGAAGGATTTGGAAAAGATTATCTACTACGAATCGTACGTAGTCGTCAATCCCGGAACAACAGGCCTCCAGAAGAAAGATCTGATTTCTGAAGAGCAGTATTATGAAATCCTCTCGACTTTGCCCGAAAACAACGATTACCTGGAGCCCACTGATAAGAGGAGATTCGTGGCTAAGGTTGGAGGCGAAGCGATCAAGGATTTGCTGAAGCAGGTTGAAGTGGCGGTACTGGCTGCAGAACTTCGCGCACAGATTCTTGAAGAAAGTTCAGTCCAAAAAAAGCAAGAGGCCCTAAAGCGGCTACGTGTTGTGGAAGCATTTCGTGAACGCGAGGATGGGCCAGTGAATCGGCCGGAGTGGATGGTGCTGGATATTATTCCGGTTATTCCTCCGGAACTTCGTCCGCTCGTCCCTCTTGAAGGCGGACGCTTTGCAACTTCTGATTTGAACGATCTTTATCGCCGGGTTATCATTCGCAACAACCGGCTCAGGAGGCTTATTGATATCAAGGCACCAGATGTCATCCTCCGTAACGAGAAGCGTATGCTTCAGGAGGCCGTGGACTCCTTGTTCGACAATTCACGTCGAGTGAATGCCGTGCGAAGCGACAACAACCGTGCCCTGAAGTCACTTTCAGATATGTTGAAGGGGAAACAGGGTCGCTTCCGCCAAAACTTGCTCGGCAAACGCGTTGACTATTCTGGCCGTTCTGTAATTGTCGTGGGGCCCGAACTCCAGTTATACCAGTGTGGTCTGCCAAAAGACATGGCAGTCGAATTGTTCAAGCCGTTCATCATCAGGAAGTTGATCGAACGTGGAATCGTGAAGACAGTCAAGAGCGCGAAGAAGGTAGTTGACAATAAAGGCCCGGAAGTCTGGGAGATCCTTGAAAATATTATTGACGGTCATCCGGTACTCTTGAATCGTGCCCCAACGCTTCACCGGCTTGGCATCCAAGCGTTTCAGCCGGTCCTCGTTGAAGGGAAAGCAATTCGAATTCACCCGATGGTTTGTACAGCTTTCAACGCGGACTTTGATGGTGATCAAATGGCTGTCCATGTTCCTCTCTCCGTCGAGGCACAGCTCGAGGCTCGAATCTTGATGTTGTCTAGCCATAATATTTTGTCACCTGCAAACGGGTCCCCGATAGTAACGCCAACTCAGGATCAGGTTTTGGGTTGTTATTATCTTACCAAGTCAAAAGCAGGCGATCTTGGGGAGGGATATATCTTCTGTTCCTGCGAAGAAGTAATTGTTGCCTATAATTTTGGAAAGGTTGGTCTCCATGCGCGGATAAAAGTCAAGATAGACGGAGAACTTGTCGAAACAACAACTGGTCGAGTTCTTTTCAATGAAATTGTTCCTAAGGAAATTGGGTACATAAATGAACTTCTGAATAAGAAACGGCTCGTTCAGATCATAGCGGCATCATTCCGCCAGGTAGGAAACCTGAGAACAGCAGAATTCCTTGACCGACTGAAAGAGACCGGGTTTGCGTACGCTACCATGAGTGGACTGTCGGTCAGTATTGATGATGTGACGATCCCGAAAGAAAAAGAGGTAATTCTTGCAAAGGCGCAGAAGAACGTTGAGGAGGTGTACAATCAGTATACACGAGGATTTATCACCAATGGAGAACGCTATAACAAAGTAATTGACATCTGGACGCGTGCAACAACCCGCGTTGCAGAGAAGCTGTTTGACGGCCTGCAGCATGGGCAGGAAGGATTCAACTCCTTGTATATGATGGTTGACTCTGGAGCTCGGGGCTCAAAAGAGCAAGTGCGTCAACTGGCTGGAATGCGCGGATTGATGGGAAAACCACAGAAGAGCCTTTCCGGTGCGACGGGTGAATTGATCGAGAACCCGATTACTGCAAATTTCCGCGAAGGTCTCTCTGTGTTGGAATACTTTATCTCGACGCATGGAGCGCGAAAAGGTCTTGCCGACACTGCATTGAAGACGGCTGATGCAGGGTACCTCACTCGACGTCTTGTGGATGTAGCTCAAGACTCGATCATCTCAATGGAAGACTGTGGGACAATCCGTGGTGTTATTACAGGAGCGCTGAAGGAGGGAGAAGACATCAAGGAACCCCTTGCTGAGCGCATCCTCGGACGAGTTGCTGTGGATGATGTGGTCGACCCGATGTCGGGCGATGTTATTGTACACGCCGGAGAATTGATAGATGAAGATAAAGCAAACCGGATTGCCGAGACGTCGATAGAGACCGTGGAAATTCGGTCAGTGCTGACCTGTGAAGCGAAACGCGGCGTTTGTGCTCTATGTTATGGCCGCAACCTTTCGACAGGGAAACGAATCCAGCCTGGCGAAACAGTAGGCATTATTGGAGCACAGTCTATTGGTGAACCTGGAACGCAGCTTACACTCCGAACATTCCATACAGGAGGAACGGCGAGCTTAGTCGCGTCACAGTCACAAGTGCAGTCAAAATTTGATGGGAAGCTTGAGTACGAAGGGATCAAGTCTATCGCAGTGGCGGATGAAGCAGGTCAAAAAATCACTGTCTCAGGCCGCAGCGGTGTGGTGAAGGTTCTTGATCAGGACAATCGCATGCTGACAAGATACGATGTACCGTACGGCGCAACGCTTCTTGTCAAGGATGGTGCAAACGTCACCAAGGGTGAAATAATCTATGAGTGGGATCCCTACAATGCTGTGATCATCTCAGAACATGTAGGTACAGTAAAGTACCAGGACCTTAAAGAAAATGCTACATATCGTGAGGAACCGGACGAGCAGACCGGTCATATTCAGAAAGTGGTGATCGACTCACGTGACCGCACGCTGAGTCCCAGCGTTTTGATCATGAACAAGAAGGGACAGAAAGCCGCGAGCTATATAATTCCAACCCGGTCTCACATCGTCGTTGACGACGGGCAGGAAATTGCAGCTGGAACTGTGCTGGTGAAGATACCGAGAGACATTGGTAAGAGTCGGGACATCACCGGCGGTCTACCACGCGTAACCGAGTTGTTTGAAGCGCGCAGTCCAAATGACCCTGCGATCGTTGCGGAGATCGACGGGGTGGTTAGCTTTGGCGCTCACAAGCGAGGATCTCGGGAAGTAATCGTGAGAAGCCATGACGGAAAGGATACACGCAAGTATCCGATACCGTTGGGTAAACACGTCTTGGTGCAACAGAATGATGTTGTCCGCGCGGGCGAACGTCTGTCTGATGGCGCAATTGACCCACACGATATTCTCGGGATCAAAGGGGTCGGAGCAGTTCAGGAATACTTGGTGAATGAGATCCAAGAGGTATATCGTATTCAAGGTGTGAAGATCAACGATAAACACATCGAAATCATCGTGCGACAGATGATGCAGAAAATCTGCGTTGTGGATTCAGGAGACACGAAGTTTCTTGAAGGAGACTATGTGGATAAGCTGAAGTTTCAGGATGAGAACGAGAACCTCCGGGGCAAAGTCGTCGTGATTAGCAAGGGTGATTCAAAGTACAAAAACGGGCAGGTGGTGTCAAAAAAGAAAGTGCGTGAGGCTAATGGTGAGCTACGTAAGCGTGCAAAGAAGGTCGCAGAGTACAGAGATGCGGAGCCAGCAACCTCTGAGCCGGTCTTGCTGGGGATTACATCAGCAGCACTTTCTACTGATAGCTTCATTTCAGCAGCTTCTTTCCAGGAAACCACAAAAGTCCTTACCGATGCGGCTATCGAAGGGAAGGTGGATTTGCTGCTCGGACTAAAAGAAAACGTAATTATGGGTAACCTGATTCCGTCAGGAACGGGGATGAAGCATTTCAAGAATATTGTCGTTGCCAGTAAAGATGGTGGTGTGGAGGAGGAGTTGACGGCTGAAGAAGTAACGGTCCAGAGAACCAAGGAGAAGGAAAAGCTGGCAATGACGATGTGAGGAGAAATGCGGAGAACGGGTTGTTTCTTAAGGATGTTAAGGTTGACAATGTAGCCTCAGTTTGTTAAATTACGTGACTTTTTCTAGTCTCAGTTACAGTTTGTAGGATCGCGGAATAGTTAATGCCAACAATAAACCAGCTCGTCAGAAAAAGCCGGAGAAGAGTGACTTGGAAAAGTAAAACTCCGGCGATGGGCGGAAGCCCTCAAAAGAGGGGGGTCTGTACTCGCGTTTATACCACAACACCGAAGAAGCCCAACTCCGCTTTGAGAAAAGTAGCCCGTGTACGGCTAACTAGTGGTGTTGAAGTAACAGCGTATATCCCCGGTGAAGGTCATAACTTGCAGGAGCACTCTATTGTGATGATCCGAGGAGGGAGGGTAAAGGACCTACCTGGTGTCCGATACCACATAATTAGAGGAGTACTGGATACAGCGGGTGTTGAGGACAGAAAACAGGGCCGATCAAAGTACGGGGCAAAGCGAACAAAATAACAATCCGAAACTGATCCATTATGAGAAAAAAGAGAGCACTCCCTCGGACTACGCCGCCGGACCCAAAATATAATGACACCCTTGTTTCCGAGTTTGTAAATTGCGTTATGAAGAAGGGAAAAAAGCATCTCGCACGCCGGGTTGTGTATGACTCGTTTTCAATAATGGAACAGCGCACAAAGACGAGCGGTATTGATGTGTTCAAGAAGGCCATCAACAATACGCGGCCTGTACTTCAAGTGAAGGCGCGGAGGGTGGGCGGAGCCACCTATCAAGTTCCAACTGAAGTGAGACCTGAAAGGAGTACAGCATTGGCAATCAGGTGGTTGATAAGTTATGCGAACGGGCGAAAAGACAAATCGATGTCTGAGAAACTGGCGGCCGAATTTATCGCAGCGTCCAATGGTCAGGGGAATGCAATAAAGAAGAAAGAAGATACACATAAGATGGCTGAAGCAAACAAGGCTTTTGCCCACTTTAGATGGTGATTGGAAAGAGGGAAGAGAACGAATTAGAATATGCCAAGACCGTTTCCATTAGGACGAACCCGTAACATCGGAATCAGCGCTCATATTGATGCCGGCAAGACGACAACGACTGAGCGTATCCTCTTTTATACTGGTGTCCTGCACCGCATGGGAGAAGTGCATGATGGTGCAGCCACAATGGATTGGATGGAGCAGGAGAAAGAGCGCGGTATAACAATTACTTCTGCGGCCACTACATGTTCCTGGAACAATCATCGGATCAATATTATTGATACTCCCGGCCATGTAGATTTCACAGCAGAAGTGGAGCGGTCTCTGCGGGTGTTGGATGGTGCAATTGCACTGTTTTGTTCTGTCGGCGGTGTCGAGCCGCAATCAGAAACCGTTTGGCGGCAAATGGACCGATACGGTGTTCCTCGCATTGCATTTGTAAACAAAATGGATCGTGTAGGTGCTGACTTCTTGGGCGGAGTTCGGATGATGAAAGAACGTCTTGCTGCCAATGCAGTTCCGATTCAATTGCCTGTTGGAGAAGGTGATCTGTTTTCTGGGATCATCGATCTTGTAGCCATGAGAGCGCGAATGTACACGGAGTCTCCCTTGGGAACGGACTGGCAGGAAATCGCCATTCCTCATGACATGGAGGCCATTGCCCAGGAATACCGCACGAAAATGTTGGAAGCGGTTTCAGATGAGGATGATACACTTCTTGAGAAGTATCTCGAAGGTAAAGAGATCACGCCTGGTGAAATCATGGCGGTGTTGCGGCGAGCTTGTCTGAAAGTGAGCATTATTCCGGTTCTATGTGGCTCTTCTTTCAAGAATAAAGGGGTGCAGATGTTGCTTGATGCGGTGGTGAATTATCTGCCATCTCCCTCTGACATGAACGAAGGAATTGTTACCGGCCACCATGTAAACATGACCGATCACATTGTTCGAAATGTTGATGATAACGAAAAGTTCTCAGCTCTTGCATTCAAGGTTGTAGCAGACCAATTTGTGGGAAAGCTGACCTACTTCCGTGTGTATTCGGGGACGCTCGATGCCGGCTCTTATGTGTATAATCCGGTTTCTGATAAAAGGGAGCGGATCAGTCGTATTCTTCAGATGCATGCCAACGCGCGGGAGGATGTTGAGAAAGCATACACAGGTGATATAGTGGCCGCCGTGGGCCTGAGGTACACCCGCACTGGTGATACGCTATGCGAAGAATCTGATCCGATCATTCTTGAGAAGATGTCTTTTCCTGATCCAGTGATTCACGTAGCTATTGAGCCCAAGACCAAGGCAGATCAGGAGAAGTTGGCTGAAGCGGTTTCGAAGCTAGTGGAGGAAGATCCTACACTCAGAATCTCCACAAACGAGGAGACGGGCCAGAATATCATCAGTGGCATGGGGGAGTTGCACCTTGAAATCATCATCGAGCGGATGAAACGGGAGTTCCGCGTCGAAGCAAATATTGGCAGACCTCAGGTGGCCTATAAGGAGACGGTCAGGGAAAAGGTACAGGCGCAGGGTAAGTTCGTCCGCCAGTCAGGCGGTCGTGGGCAGTATGGCGATGTTTGGATTGAAGTTGAACCGAATGGAAAGGGGAAAGGTTTTGAGTTCGAAAACGCCATTGTTGGTGGTGTTGTTCCCAAGGAGTACATCAAGCCGGTTGAGCAGGGCATTCTTGAAGCGATGAGGAACGGTGTGCTTGCGGGATACCCTGTCGAAGATGTTAAAGTTAAATTGTTCGACGGCTCGTACCACGAGGTTGATTCCTCTGAGATGGCTTTTAAGATTGCAGGATCAATGGCGTTCAAAGAGGCTGCCCGCAAGGCCAATCCCGTTATTCTTGAGCCTATTATGGCTGTCGAGGTTGTAACGCCGGAAGAGTATATGGGTGATGTCATGGGCAACTTGAATTCGCGCCGCGGCAAAATCGAAGGGATGACACCGCGCAAAGACGCTCAGGTGATCAAAGCAACAGTCCCGTTGTCGGAGATGTTTGGCTACTCGACGTCCCTGCGCTCAATGACCCAAGGTCGTGCTATTTACACGATGGAGTTGTCGCACTACGATGAAACACCTAGGAGTGTGTCAGACCAAATAATTGAAAAGATTAGAGGCAAGGAAGCGGTTACTGCATAACGTAGGATTGTAAACTCATTTCTAGAGGAGAGAAACCAATGGCGAAGGAAAAATTCAGTCGAGAAAAACCACACCTGAATGTCGGCACTATTGGTCATGTTGATCACGGGAAAACAACTCTGACAGCAGCGATCACGATGATCTTCGCGAAAAAAGGGTTGTCGTCAATTCGGACATTCGATAGTATCGACAACGCTCCCGAAGAGCGCGCGAGAGGTATTACGATTGCAACTGCTCATGTGGAGTACTCAACCGATAAACGCCATTATGCTCACGTCGACTGTCCTGGACATGCTGACTATGTTAAGAATATGATCACTGGTGCGGCTCAGATGGATGGTGCAATTCTTGTAGTGGCTGGGACAGACGGGCCGATGCCTCAAACTCGCGAACACATTCTCCTTGCTCGTCAAGTTGGAGTGCCGAAGATCGTCGTGTTCCTCAACAAAGTGGACGCGGTTGATGATCCCGAGCTTCTCGATCTAGTGGAGCTTGAGCTTCGTGATCTCTTGAAGAAATATGAATTCCCTGGGGACGAAATCCCGATCATTCGCGGGAGCGCCTTGAAGGCCATGGAAGCAGCGATCAATCCAGATTCCAAGCTTGATGATCCAGCTTTCAAATGCGTATTCGAGTTGATGGACGCAGTTGATAGCTATATTCCGGTTCCGCAGCGCGACGTGGACAAGCCGTTCTTGATGCCGGTAGAAGATGTGTTCTCGATTACAGGTCGTGGGACAGTTGGCACGGGCCGAGTCGAACGTGGCAAAGCAAAGGTTGGCGACGAGGTTGAAGTGATCGGTCTCGGTGCGCGCAAGAAGACTGTTGTCACCGGCGCGGAGATGTTTCGGAAGGAGTTGGACGAAGTCCGGGCAGGTGACAATGCAGGTTTGCTGCTTCGAGGTGTGGAGAAGACAGAACTCGAGCGTGGCATGGTCGTTGCCAAGCCGGGCTCAATCACCCCGCACAAGAAATTCCAGGCGCAGGTGTACGTACTGAAGAAAGAGGAGGGGGGACGTCACACGCCGTTCTTCACGGGGTATCGTCCGCAGTTTTACTTCAGGACGACGGATGTGACCGGTGTTGCGACTCTTCCAGGGGGCACAGAAATGGTAATGCCGGGCGATAACGTTAACGGTATGAGTATCGAGCTCATATCGCCGATCGCAATGGAGGAAGGCCTGCGCTTCGCTGTTCGTGAAGGCGGTCATACAGTAGGTGCTGGCGTTGTTGCGAAAATTCTGGAGTAATAGTATATATAGTGTGTTAACTATGCAGGAGTAGCTCATAGTGGCCGGTCAGAAAATCCGCATAAAACTAAAGTCATACGATCACAACCTGATCGACAAGTCTGCGGAAAAAATCATCAAGACGGTTAAGTCAACAGGAGCTGTGGTCTCTGGTCCGATCCCGTTACCGACGAAACGGACGCTATATACCGTGCTTCGTTCACCTCACGTTGACAAAAAGTCCAGAGAGCAATTCGAGACACGCGCCCACAAGCGACTCATCGATATACTCAATTCGACGAACAGAACTGTCGACTCTCTGATGAAACTGGATTTGCCTGCGGGTGTCGACGTCGAGATCAAAGTGTAACACCTGCTCTCTCGATCGTGAGGCTATTTTGCAGATGTAGCATTGGGCAGTATTGTTATCCAAATGGATGATGCCATGACAGGGTTATTGGGAAAAAAAATTGGAATGACTAGTATCTTTGATGAAAAGGGCCATATAATCCCTTGTACGGTAATTGAAGCGGGGCCCTGCTTTGTCACCCAAATCAAAACCAAAGATCGCGATGGGTACGAGGCTGTGCAGATGGGTTTTGGTGAGAAAAGAGAACGTCTTGTAAACAAGCCTGCCAAGGGTCACTTTGCAAAGGCTAAAATTAAGCCGACTCGCATCTTGCGCGAATTCAGAGACAATGGTGTATCCGACTATCAGGCCGGCCAAGAGCTCAAGGTCGATAAATTTTTTGCCAAGGGTGATCTCGTTAGCGTTATCGGGAGTTCGAAAGGGCATGGATTTCAAGGTGTTGTGAAGCGTCACCACTTTGGAGGGGGTGTTAGAACACATGGGCAAAGCGACCGTGAGCGTGCACCAGGTTCTATTGGCTCATCCTCGTTTCCGTCGCGGGTGTTCAAGGGTATGCGGATGGCTGGAAGGATGGGTGGTGAGAGGGTGACAATCCGAAACCTTGAAGTTGTCGGCATGATTCCCGATTCGAATCTGCTGCTCCTGAAGGGGTCTGTACCAGGGGCACGGAACGGGTACGTGGAGATCCGCAAGAGTAAAGCGCATTGAGTATGGAACTGGAAGTGTACAAAATAGACGGTACCAAAAGCGGAGAGAAAGTAAAGCTTTCCGCGGACATCTTCGGTATCGAGCCAAATGAACACGCGATATACCGTGCGGTGCGGGTGTATCTGGATAACCAGCGTCAAGGAACCGCAAAGGTAAAGGATCGCTCCGAGGTTCGCGGTGGCGGAAGGAAACCGTTTAGGCAGAAACGCACAGGCATGGCACGCCAGGGTTCAACGCGATCTCCTCTTCAGATCGGCGGAGGTTCAATATTCGGTCCCAAACCGAGGGACTACACAAACAAACTTCCCGCAAAAATGCATAAGCTTGCTAGAAAGTCGGCTCTTTCTCACAAAGCAAAGGAAGGACAGATAAAGATCGTTGAGGATTTTTCTTTCACAGCACCCAAAACAAAAGAGGTAGTGGCGATCTTGAAGGCACTCGATGTGAGTGCACAAAAGACACTCCTCCTTATGCCGAGTAGCAACGTGAATGTTGTTCGATCGGGGCGCAACATCCCGAGCTTCAAAGTATTGGAAGCTGATAAGGCGTCAACATACGACCTTGTGAACAACCAGGTGCTGCTTATCCAGAAAAGTGCGGTTGATATTCTTCAAAATACATTCAGGAATTAACATAGATAAAGCAATGATAGGGATTTTGAAGCGCCCCATCGTCACAGAAAAGATGACATTGTTGCAGGAAAAAGGTCAGTACGCGTTCGAGGTCGATCGTGGAGCAAACAAAATAACGATTGCAAAGGCAGTTGAGAAAAAGTTCAATGTCACCGTCATGAGTGTACGTACTGGCCGTCATAAGGGGAAATCAAAATCTCAGTTGACGAGAAAAGGACGTTTTACTGGCCGCACCTCGGCATGGAAGAAGGCAATAGTGAGATTGAAAGAGGGCGATAAGATTGAATTCTTCCAGAACATGTAGTGCTTTGTATAGGGATGTAGCATGGGAATCCGAAAACTGAAACCAACCACTCCCGGCACCAGGTGGATGTCTGTTTCGAGCTTCGATGAGATTACGAAGACGAAACCGGAGAAGTCGTTGATCGAACCGCTGCGAAAAACGGGAGGTCGAAATAATACAGGTCGGATCACTTCTCGTCACCGAGGAGGCGGGCACAAGAGGTTCTTTCGCATGATCGACTTCAAGCGAAATAAAGTCGGCATGGACGCGAAGGTTGCGGCAATTGAGTATGATCCTAATAGGTCGGCTCGCATTGCGCTCTTGCAATACATTGATGGTGAGAGGCGCTACATCATCGCACCTGACGGCGTCAAAGTTGGAGACGTACTCCGCTCTGGATCAGATGCCGAGATAAAAGTCGGCAACGCAATGCCCCTCGGAAGAATTCCGGCGGGGACTTTTGTGCATAACATTGAGTTGCGCCCTGGCAAGGGTGCCCAATTGGCACGCAGTGCGGGAGCCTCGGTGCACTTGATGGCGAAAGACGGAAGGTATGCTCAACTTAAGCTCCCTTCTGGAGAAATCCGAAATGTCCTAACAGAATGCCGTGCGACGATTGGTTCTGTAGGCAACGCTGATCACGAGAACATCAGTCTTGGTAAAGCGGGGCGCTCTCGCTGGCTCGGAATTCGGCCGCAGTCACGAGGTGTTGCGATGAATCCTGTGGACCACCCCCATGGAGGGGGCGAAGGAAAGTCTCCTCAGGGGAATCCGCATCCCGTTTCGCCATGGGGTTGGCACACGAAGGGTAAGAAGACGCGCTCGAGAAAAAAGCCATCAACGAGGTATATTGTAAAGCGCAGAAAGTAGAATCCCCAAGACGAAGAAACTTGGTAAGAGATTATGGCACGTTCGCTGAAAAAAGGTCCATTTGTCTCCGCACGCTTGCAGGAGCAGGTCCACGTACTGAACAAGTCGAACCAAAAAAAGGTAATAAAGACTTGGTCCCGCGCGTCAACTATCACGCCGGATTTCGTCGGACACACGTTTGCAGTGCACAACGGGAACAAGTTCATTCCTGTGTTCATCCACGAAGGCATGGTAGGCCACAAGCTTGGCGAGTTCGCCCCGACGCGTATTTTCCGGGTCCACCCGGGGATCAAGAAGGAAACAACGACTACTCGGGCAGGGTGAGCCGAAATCAGGATGTCTCATGGAAGCGCGTTCAGTTAACAGATATATCGGGACATCTCCTCGAAAGATGCGACTGGTGATTGATCTCATTCGGGGCAAGGCGGTCGACAAGGCTTTGGATATTCTTCATTTTTCCCCTAAGGCGGCGTCGAAGATTGCTGAAAAGGTTGTCCGATCGGCAGTATCGAACCTGCAAAACAAGGATGATGTGGGCCGGCTTGAACCTGATGCCATGGTCATAAAGAAAGCCTTCGTGGACACAGGCATGACGATGAAACGCATCAGGCCGGCTCCAATGGGACGGGCGTTCCGGATCCGGAAGCGTTCTAACCATATCACAATTGTGGTTGCCGCAAAAGAAGGTGTTCGAGAAGTGCAACAGAAAACTAAGCGTGTTGTAAAGGGCAGATTGAAGCCTGCGAAGAAGCAGCCCGAAGTAGCAGGATCTGCATGACGTCAACGTCGTATTAAAGGAGGATGTTTGGGACAGAAGGTACATCCAATAGGTATGCGCCTCGGAGTTATCCGATCGTGGGACTCGAACTGGTATGATGAGAAATCGTTTGCGAGCAAGCTGACCGAAGACACGACAATCCGTGGATACGTGCGGAGGCGTTTGAAGAAAGCTGGGATTTCCAGAATTCAAATTGAGCGAACACCAAAGCGAGCTGTTGTCACGATCCATACGTCGCGTCCCGGAATTGTGATCGGTCGAAGTGGAAAAGAGATTTCGCAATTGGAAGAGGAACTAAAGAAGATTACAAGCAAAGAAGTAAAAATTTTGATTAATGAGATCAAACGTCCCGAGTTGGATGCCTATTTGGTCGCCGAGGTCATTGCCCAGCAATTGGAAGGGAGAGTCGCTTTCCGGCGGGCGATGAAGAACGGAATCACGGCAGCGATGAGGATGGGAGCGGAAGGTATTCGCGTGATGACAGCGGGAAGGCTCGGGGGTGCGGAGATGGCACGCCGTGAACAGTACAAGGACGGACGGATTCCTTTGCATACGCTTCGAGCTGATATTGACTATGCAACGGCAACCGCCCGCACTGTGTATGGCGCTATCGGCGTGAAGGTATGGATTTGCAAGGGTGAAGTCCTCGACGCTCAGCAGAGTCAGCATGTCTTTCCACGGCGCTAGTGTCGGTACGGTGAACATTGGAGTAGTACCTTATGTTAATGCCAAAAAGAGTCAAGTACAGGAAGGCACAGCGCGGCCGCATGCGTGGCAAGGCAACCCGCGGTTCAAAAGTGGATTTCGGCGATTATGGACTGAAGGCCTTAGAGCCAGGGTGGATTACCCAGCGTCAGATTGAAGCAGCTCGTGTCACCTTGACTCGGATGATGAAGCGGGAAGGCAAGGTGTGGATTAGGATCTTTCCAGACAAGCCGGTAACAAAAAAACCGGCTGAGACGCGGATGGGCAAAGGCAAAGGTGCTCCTGAGTACTGGGTGGCTGTTGTCAAACCCGGGAGAATCATGTTTGAGGTTGGGGGAACTAAGAAAGAGATTGCCCAGGAAGCATTGAGACTCGCTTCGCACAAGCTTCCAGTCAGGACCAAGATCACTGTACGTCCTGATTACGAGAGCGCTGCCCGCAGAGGGTGAATTGAAATCGAGTGAAGACATAGGGCTGACCGTATGAAAGCAGCAGAGTTAAGAGATCTTTCGATCGAAGAATTGCAGAAAAGGCTCGCGGACGAGGAAGAGAGCCTCGGAAATCTGCGCTTTCAATTAGCGACGAGCCAGCTTGAGAGTCCTATCAAAGTCCGCACTATACGCCGTGATATCGCAAAGATTATGACAGTGATTCGGGGAAAAGAGCTAGCGTCGGCTATACAGCAAATAAGCAACAAGGGTCAGAGATGATGAGTGCAAGTGAGCAGAAAATAGAGGCACGACGTCCTGCTCGGAGAAAAGTTCGCATAGGTAAGGTGGTCAGTAATAAGATGGAGAAGAGCATCGTTGTTTTGATCGAGCGTAGCGTACCCCATCCGATCTACAAGAAATACTTCAAACGCTCTTCAAAGTTCATGGCGCACGATGAGAAGCGCGAAGCTGGAATCGGTGACACGGTTCGGATAATGGAAACGCGTCCTTTGAGCAAACGCAAGAAGTGGCGGTTAGTAGACATAATAGAGAAGGCTAAGTGAAGCTCCTGGATGGAGCCAGTCTAGAATGGTACAAGAAGAAACAAACCTTGTTGTGGCAGACAACTCGGGTGCCAAAAGAGTCCGTTGTATTCGGGTACTTGGGGGTTCGGGCCGTCGTTATGCCGGTCTGGGGGACCTTGTCGTCGTATCGGTGAAAAAGGCGATCCCAGGGGCAACGGTGAAGAAAGGGGAGGTAGCAAGAGCGGTGATCGTGCGGACAAAGAAGGAAACTCGTCGCAAAGACGGATCCTTCATCAGATTTGATGAGAACGCCGCCGTGCTGATTAATGATCAGGGTGAGCCAAGGGGGAGTCGTATTTTCGGACCTGTTGCGAGAGAGCTTCGCGAGAAGCACTACATGAAAATTGTTTCCCTAGCACCAGAGGTTCTATAAAGTTGTCCAAGGAATATGAAGATACGGAAAAATGATAATGTCATGGTAATATCCGGGAACGCGAGGGGAAAAACCGGAAAAGTGCTGAAGGTGTACCGGGATCGCCAACGCATTATCGTTGAGGGTGTGAACATCATGAAGCGACATACCCGTCCCAGTCAGAAAAACCCGCAAGGGGGCATTATACAGAAGGAAGCAACCATCCACGTCTCCAACGTGATGTTGATCGACCCGAAAACGAATGAGGTTACGAGAGTGGGGACAAAGGTGGTCAAGGACGCGACAACGGGAAGGAAAACGCGTATGAGGGTTTCTAAATCATCCGGTGAGACGTTTTGAGTTGTTCAGCGACTGATTAATCCGTCGGTTATGGAAGAAGAAAAAGCGAAGAAACAAAAGAAGGGTGAGGGGAGTGGCAGAAAACCCAAGGAAGCAAAAGCAGCGGATGAACCGGCCAAAGCCCGCAAGCCCGAAGAGAAGACCATAGCGCGTCTCTCTGAAATGTACAGAAGAGAAGTGGTGCCTGCACTGATGAAGCGATTTAGTTATAGGAACATTATGCAGGTTCCGCGTCTTGACAAGATATCTGTCAACGCTGGTGTTGGACAAGCGACGCAAGACCCGAAGTTGCTCGACTCAACTGTGAAGGAACTTGAGGCGATTATCGGCCAAAAGGTAGTTGTCACCCGCGCAAAAAAGTCGATCTCAAACTTCAAACTGAGGCAGGGAATGCCTATCGGGTGCAGGGTAACTCTACGTCGCGCACGCATGTACGAGTTCTTTGATAGATTCATGAACATTGCGGTTCCGCGTATACGCGACTTCCGCGGGTTGTCTGACAAGTCCTTTGACGGTCGAGGAAACTACACTGTGGGGATCAAAGAACATGCTGTGTTTCCAGAGGTTGATGTGGACAAGATTACAAGAATCTTCGGTATGGACATTACGTTTGCTACGACCGCGAAGACAGATCTGGAGGCGTTTGAACTTCTAAAGGCGTTTGGCATGCCGTTCGTGAGGCGGCACGAAGTATTGGAGATACACAAGGAGTAGTTACTTTTGACTAAGGAATTATTAACACCATGGCCAAGACCAGCTCGATAGCCCGAGAGGCGAAACGTCAACGTCTCGTTGCAAAATATGCAGCCTTGAGGCGGGAGTTAAAAGAGAAAGGTGATTACGCGGCGCTGGAGAAGCTCCCTCGTGATAGTAGTGCGACGCGTCTTCACAATAGGTGCAATGTGACCGGGCGGCCTCGCGGCTACATGAGGAAGTTTGGTGTCTCGCGCATTGCTTTCCGCGAACTGGCGCTGGATGGAAAAATTCCTGGTGTAACCAAGGCAAGTTGGTAGTACAACATGACAATGACTGACCCGGTAGCCGACTATCTCACTCGATTGCGGAATGCAATTCAGGCAGGCCACAAGCGTCTCGACATCCCGGCCTCAAAGTTGAGACGCAACCTTACACGGTTGTTACTTGAACATGGATTCATCGCTGGTTACACCGAGATCAAGGACACGCGGCAGGGTACTATTCGCATCCGGATTAAATATACCGATGGGAAACCCAGTATTTCCGGACTAAGGAGAGTGAGCAGGCCTGGTCTCCGCAAGTACGTTGGTGTTGACGAGGCCCCTCGAGTGCTGGGCGGCCTGGGGGTTGCAGTGCTTTCCACATCTAAGGGGTTATTGACGGATAGACAAGCTCGCCAGGCGAATGTTGGGGGGGAAGTTCTGTGCGAGATTTGGTGATGAAAATGTCCGATGTAGCGAGAGCATAACGTGTCACGAATTGGCAAGAAACCCATACAGATTGTGACTGGGGTGAAAGTCCTGAAGACAGATCGTGAGGTGAAAGTGAAAGGTCCGAAGGGAGAGCTCTCAGCTAGGGTTCACCCAGAAATCGGCTTTGAGATCAATGATGATCACATCATTCTCACTCGGCGCTCTGATCAGAAAGAACATCGTTCCCTGCATGGACTGTGGAGGGCGCTCATACAAAACATGGTCATAGGAGTCAGTGAAGGCTACACAAAGAAACTGGAGCTTGTCGGTGTCGGCTACCGAGCAGAACTTAAAGGTAAGAAACTCCAGTTGTTGATGGGTTATTCCCATCCTATTTTGTTCGCTCCGCCTGAAGACATAAAGATCGAAACGCCGACAGCAACAACAATCTCCATCAGCGGGATCGATAAACAGCTCGTTGGTCAGGTAGCTGCAAAGATCCGGTCCTTCCGCTTACCGGAGCCATATAAGGGGAAGGGCATAAGGTATGAGGGCGAGTACATTCGCCGAAAGGCCGGAAAAGCTGCTGCGGCTATAGCCACAAAGTAATTTCAGCGTTACTGTTTAGAGTTTGTTAACATGATTACTAAGAAAAAAGCCCAACATCATCGGCGTTTGAAGCGCCACATCCGTAAACGGGTGTCGGGAACACCGGACCGGCCGCGGTTGACGGTTTGCAGAAGTCTAAGGCATATCTACGCTCAGATAGTGGATGATACGTCAGGGAGAACACTGGTTGCAGTTTCTGATCTTTCGAAGGGGTTCAAGGAAGAATTGAAAGACCTTAAGGGGAGAACAGCTATCGGCAGACGTGTTGGTGAACTCGCAGCAAAGATGGCGCTTGAGCGTAGTATCAAGAAGGTGGTATTCGACCGTAGCGGTTACTTGTACCACGGCCTTGTGAAGGCAATGGCAGATGGTGCTCGAGAAGGTGGGTTAGAATTCTAACATCAATCGGGACCCGCAGCCCTTGTGATATTGTCGGGTTGTCTAATGGCAGGACAGCGGCCTTTGGAGCCGTTAGTAGAGGTTCGAATCCTCTCCCGACAGCGTTACGAGAACAAGAATACACGAAAGGAAAAGAGGGACCGCATTTTGGCACGCATCAAAGCGAGTGAGTTGGAACTGAAAGATAAGCTCGTGCACATCAACCGTGTTGCGAAGGTGGTGAAAGGTGGGCGCCGGTTCAGTTTCAATGCGATTGTAGTTGTCGGTGACGGCAAGGGGCATGTCGGTGCGGGACTTGGTAAGGCGAATGAAGTCGCCGATGCGATATCCAAAGGAGTTGATGATGCGAGAAAAAACGTCGTTTCTGTTTCCATTGTGAACGGAACAATTCCTCATCCTATCGTTGGCAAGTTTGGAGCTGGCAAGGTGTTGTTGAAACCCGCGTCGCCTGGTACTGGTCTTATCGCAGGCGGCGGAGTGCGTGCAGTTCTGGAATCAGCGGGTGTTCGTGACGTGCTGACAAAATCGATGGGATCGTCGAACGCCCACAGTGCTGTGAAGGCAACAATGGTTGCCCTTCAGAGTTTGACGGATGCGAAGGCCGTCGCGACCCGTCGCGGTATAAAGTTATCGGAATTATTTGGTACTGGACCAACGCCCGAAACCACGTGACCTGACTACTTCATGGCGAAGAAACTCAAAATCATCCAAAAAAGGAGTATTATCGACCGCACTGAGCCTCAGAAGCGTACAATCAAAGCTCTTGGTCTTGGTCGCCCGAATTATAGTGTGGTTCATAAGGATACACCCCAGATCCGTGGGATGATTCGAAAGGTCATACACTTGGTAGAAGTTGAAGAGGTGAAGTAAGAGATCAATGGCACGAGATATTCTCAGTAGCCTTTCCCCCGCGAAGGGGTCACGTAAGAAACGCAAGCGGATTGGTCGCGGTCAAGGTTCCGGCCGCGGCGGAACGTCAACGCGAGGGACCAAGGGGCAAGGCTCCCGTTCGGGATGGACTTACCGCCCGTGGTTTGAGGGCGGTCAGATGCCTCTCGTTCGAAGGGTTCCAAAGCGGGGATTCCACAGTCCCTTCAAGAAGGAATATCAGCTCTTAAACGTTGACAGGCTTGAGAAGCTCGCTTCAGACGGCAAGGTGCCGAATGCTGTCATCACTCCTGAGTTTTTGCTGAAACTGGGCGTTGTCAAGAAAACGAATGTGCCGATCAAAGTGCTGGGCAACGGAGAGCTAACGGCAAAACTGGATGTGTCGGTCCATGCATTTAGCAAGCCCGCCATACAGAAAATTGAGACTGCGGGCGGCAAGGCGCGAACTGTTAGCTTAAATGTGAAAGAGTAATGGTAAAGCTCGCTGAAAGTTTTCGCAACGTCTTTAAGATTCAGGAACTTCGTACCCGAATCTTTTTCACCGCTGCGCTACTGATCATCGTCCGAATAGGAGCGCATGTCACCCTCCCGGGAGTTGACGCTGTCCTTCTGGCAGAGGCAGCTAAGAATCAGGCTTCGAACACTCTCTTCGGTTTGTTTGATTTGTTTGTCGGGGGAGCCTTCAGCAATGCTGCTATCTTCGCCTTGGGAATCATGCCCTATATCAGTTCCTCAATTATTCTGCAGCTGCTTGGCGCAGTGGTTCCATATTTCCAGAAGCTTTCGAAAGAAGGAGAGGATGGACGCCGGAAGCTTACACAGTTGACCCGTTACGGCACGGTGCTCATTGCAGCACTTCAGGGATGGGGAGTGAGTGTACGACTTGCGAGTCTTACGATTCAAGGTCTGCCTATTGTTCCTCCGGAAGTGCAGGGCTTGGGCTTTACTTTGAGCACGGTGATGTTCTTGATAGCGGGGACAATTTTCATGATGTGGCTTGGCGAGCAAATCACTGAGCGGGGATTAGGCAACGGTATATCCCTTATTATTTTCATCGGTATCATAGCTCGATTCCCCCAATCAATTTTCGATCACTTTAGGTTGGGTCAGAACCTGATTGTTTCTCTAATTATTATTGCGTTCATGGTTGCCATTATTGCTGGAATCGTTCTTGTAACGCAAGGCACACGCCGCATCCCTGTGCAGTATGCAAAGCGTGTTGTCGGTCGAAAGGTTTATGGCGGCGTTACTCAATACATCCCGATGCGTGTAAACACCGCCGGTGTCATGCCAATCATCTTTGCGCAATCGATCATGTTCATACCGAGTACGATCTTAACGTTCTTCCCGGAGAGCGAGTTCATGCAGACTATGTCCGGTTATTTTGAATTTACCTCACTAACATACTCGTTCTTTTACGGTATCATGATCGTGTTCTTTACGTATTTCTATACGGCTATCGCATTCAATCCTAAGGATGTGTCGGAGAACATGCAAAAACAGGGAGGGTTTATTCCAGGCATTCGTCCTGGGAAGAACACAGCGGATTTCATTGATAATATATTGACAAAGATTACGTTACCAGGATCTATTTTCCTTGCGGTTATTGCGATCATGCCCGCCTTCATGGTCAGGTTCGGTGTCACGATCAGCTTTGCACAGTTTTTTGGTGGAACCAGTCTCCTTATCATGGTTGGCGTGGCATTGGACACCTTGCAACAAGTCGAGTCTCATTTGCTAATGCGTCACTATGATGGGTTTATGAAGTCTGGGAAGCTTAGGGGGCGTTATCGCTAGGATTTCCTTCTCAACGCTGGGTTTCTGCTTATGGGGAAAGTAACAATTAAATCCAAACAGGAAATAGAAGCCATGAGGGAGAGTTGCCGGATAGTTGCGGAAGTGCTCGCACTTGTTGGCTCACGAGTCAAACCCGGTGTGTTCGCAAAGGAGTTGGATGAACTTGCGGAAGTCTGGATTCGTTCGCGAGGTGGTGTGCCGGCATTCAAAGGATACGGGCACGACAAAAAGAACCTGTTCCCTTCCTCACTCTGTATCTCGGTTGATGACGAGGTGGTTCACGGAATCCCCGATGGACGTGTGCTCGAGGAGGGACAGGTCGTTTCCATTGATGTAGGGGTGGAAAAGGGTGGTTACTTCGGCGACGGTGCACGGACGTTTGCCGTTGGGAACACATCGGAACAAAAAGGTCGTCTGGTGAGGGTGACGGAGGAATCTCTATATAAAGGGATCGCGATGGCGCGCTTAGGAAACCATGTGCACGATGTTTCCTCGGCTGTGCAGGAACACGTGGAAGCCGCTGGTTTTTCCGTCGTCAGGGATTTGGTTGGTCATGGGATCGGGAAAAAATTGCATGAGGAGCCTCCTATCCCTAATTTTGGTGCCCCGGGGACAGGGATTGTCTTGAAAGAGGGTATGGCGTTAGCGATTGAGCCGATGGTGAATACAGGGACATACAAGGTGCAGGTAGGTGCCGATGGATGGACTGTTCGAACAACCGACGGCGAACCTTCAGCCCACTTTGAGCATACGGTTATTGTGGGAAAAGAGGAGGCCGAAATTCTGACCACATAAGGGTGTTGTCAAGACAAACATGGCGAAGCAGGGTCCAATTAAGGTCGATGGAGTCATTACTGAAACATTGCCCAATGCGATGTTCAAAGTCAGTTTGGAAAACGGACACAATGTTCTGGCTCATATCTCGGGAAAGATGCGGATGAACTTCATTAAAATTTTGGTGCGTGACAAGGTGACTATCGAGCTCTCCCCATATGACCTGACGAAAGGTCGAATCACGTACCGTTATAAATAGTACATCAATGCCGCTATGAAAGTGAGATCATCAATCAAGAAAATGTGCAAGAATTGCAAGATTATAAGACGAAAAGGTGTAGTGCGCGTAATCTGCAAGAATCCTAAACACAAACAGCGTCAAGGTTAATCAAGGAGGAGTTCGGTTGGCTCGTATTGCCGGTATTGATCTACCAAAGAAGAAACGATCGGAGATAGGTCTCACGTACATCTACGGGATCGGTCGTAGTACTGCTCGCAATATTCTTCAGAAAGCTGAAATTGGTTTCGACAAGAAGGTCGGTGATCTCAATGATGATGAAGTTGCAAAGATACGGAGCATCATAACTGCCGATCACAAAGTAGAAGGAGCTGTGCGGGGCGAAGTGCAGATGAACATTAAACGCCTAATGGACATCGGCTGCTACCGGGGCATTCGTCACAGGAGAGGATTGCCCGTGCATGGCCAGCGTACGCGCACTAATGCCCGTACACGCAAAGGTCGTCGTAAGACCGTTGCCGGCCGGAAGAAAGCTGCATCGAAAACGTAATAGTGTACCATTAACGTACTAGATTTCTGGAGGTTCAAAGTGGCAAAGACCACCTCTCAAAGCAAGCCCGCAAAGAAGAAGAAAATTCAGGTTGACGTCAGTGGAAAAGTATACGTTAAAGCCACGTTTAACAATGTGATTGTGACCATTACTGACATTTACGGAAACACAATTAGTTGGTCTTCTGCCGGAAGAAACGGCTTCAGGGGCTCTCGGAAGAACACGCCATTTGCTGCGCAGGTTTCTGCGGAGGCGGCTGCAAAGGTAGCTCACGACCTTGGACTGAGAAAGGTAGACGTGTTGGTCAAAGGCCCAGGGTCGGGGCGTGAAGCGGCAATCAGAGCGCTGCAGGTGGTAGGACTGGAGATAACTAGTATTAGGGACATCACACCGATTCCTCACAACGGATGTCGGCCTCCGAAGAGAAGAAGAGTATGATCGAACGGAGAATAAAGAGCAAGTTCAGGAAAACAATTCATGGCGAGATATACTGATCCAAGTTGTAGGTTGTGCCGGAGAGCGCGACAGAAGTTGTTCTTGAAAGGGACGAAGTGTTTTACAGAGAAGTGCCCCGTCGAGAGGCGAGGATATCCACCGGGTCAACATGGCCAGTCGCGACGCACGAAAATCTCGGAATACGGCATCCAGCTTCGTGAAAAACAGAAAGTCCGTCACATGTATGGGTTGATGGAAACTCAATTCAAAAACTATTTCCAGAAAGCGTTAAGGCAGACTGGCCGCACGGGGGAAACGCTCGTGAAGCTTCTCGAATGTCGTCTTGATAACGTCGTCTACAGGATGGGGTTTGCGCCTTCGCGCAAAGCGGCACGGCAGTTTGTATGCCATGGCCATTTTCGGGTAAACAACAAGCCGGTTGACATACCATCGTACCTTTTGAAGGCTGGAGATATTGTTCAGGTTCGGGAAAAGAGTAAGAAGCTCGATGTTATCCACGCTTCGATGAAAAGGATGAAGGACACATCGATGCTACCATGGTTGAGTCTCGACAAGGCTGCGATGTATGGAACGTTTCTCAATGTTCCTGAACGACAAGATATACCACTCAACGCCGACGAACAACTGATCGTTGAGTTGTACTCTAAATAGCCAAAAAAATCTGAACCACCATTTTCTGCACGTGAAGAGGGTAAAGCCATTATGACCACCGGAACAATCCAAATGCCGGAGAAGATTCAGCTTGATGAATCTTCATACTCCAATTCATTCGGTCGATTCATTGTCCAGCCTTTGGAAAAAGGCTACGGGGCAACAGTCGGGAACGCAATGCGGCGGGTTTTATTGTCATCGCTGCCTGGCACTGCAATTACAGCCTTGAAAATAGATGGGGTCCATCACGAATTCTCAACCATCCCTGGGGCCGTCGAGGATTTACCAGAAATAATTTTGAATCTAAAGCAAGTCCGGATGAAGTTGGTGAACAAGAAGACGAACCGAGTACTTATACCTTTGAAGGGCCCGATGGAATTTACTGCGGGTGAAATCCAAAAGGCTTCCCCGGATATTGAGATTCTTAACCCGTCACTCCATATTGCAGATTTGAATGCGGAAGCGAATTTTGAAATTGATCTCCGCATCGGGAAAGGGATCGGATATGTTGTCGCGGAGGAAAACAAAACTCCAGATCAGACTGTGGGCGTCATTCCGATCGATTCGGTCTTTACACCGATCAAGAATGTGCGCTACTTCGTCGAGACGACGCGTGTTGGCCAGCAGACGGACTACGAAAAGCTAACAGTCGAGATCGAAACAGATGGCTCTATTACACCGGACGACGCATTGGCATATGCTGGAAAGGTTTTACGAGAGCACATTCAGCTTTTCATAAATTTCGACATGGAGCCGGAAGCAGAGAAGCAAGAGTCTGAACAGGATGCTGAGTTTACAAGAATCAAAAAGGTGCTGCAGACTCCTGTTGATGATTTAGAGCTGTCCGTTCGTTCGCACAATTGTCTGCGTGCAGCGAATATCAAGACCATTGCCGATTTGGTGCGGCGTGACGAGACTGAATTGTTGAAGTTTCGGAACTTTGGCCGAAAGTCCCTTGCAGAACTTTTCGAGATCATCGAAGCGGAGAAGCTGTCATTCGGTATGGACGTCAGCAAGTTTCTTAAAGATGGCAATGAGTGACTAAGCTGCCGCACCCAGTTTAGAAGATTCTATGGATTAGTAATCATGCGCCACCGCAAATTCGGTCGAAAACTCAAACGTACTGCGAGCCACCGCCGGGCAACGTTAGCCGCCTTAGCAACGTCACTGCTCCGTCACAAGCGTATTACAACAACTGTTGCGAAGGCGAAAGAAACGCGGATAGTCGTTGAAAAGCTTATTACTAGGGCAAAGAATTCCGTTGCACTGCACAGCGAAAACGGCGAAGAGGTATCTGCCCGTCAGGCGAAGTTTAATAAGGCAGGCGGGCATGCTCGTCGCGAGGTGTACAAATTCATCAAGGACCGTGCGGTCCTCAACGAATTGTTCTCTACAGTTGCACCTAAGGTGGCAGGACGTCCGGGAGGGTACACTCGGGTCGTCAAGCTTGGGCAGCGTCAGAGTGATGGCGCAGAACTCGCAGTTATAGAGTTGGTAGATTTCAACACTGGACAGGAGATAGCAGCAAAGTCTTCTTCCGCGACAAAGGAAAAGAAATCCAGACAACCGAGGAGGGGAAAGAAACAGGCCGGAACAGAAAAAGCTCATGAAGCTGAAGGAGCTCAAGCCTCTCAAGAAAAAAAGAAATCAACTCAAGAACCTGGCGCGAAAGAGTCCCCTTGAGCCTAGGCTTATTCGTTACCATTTTCTCCTCGGCAAAAACCCATCGATTAGAAAAAGCAATTCATTCACGGGAATGAAGATTACATCTGCAGAGTTTCAACTTGGTATTCCAAACCTCAGGCAGCTCCCAAGGGACGACTTGAAGGAAATTGCATTTCTTGGCAGGTCCAACGTTGGAAAATCATCCATTATCAACAAGCTATGTAGCCGAAAAAAACTAGCCCGACAGAGCAATGATCCTGGCAAGACTCGTGAACTCAACTTCTACCTAATTAATAAACGAATTTGTTTTGTTGATCTCCCCGGATATGGGTATGCAAAAGCTCCAGAGCAGATTCGTTCTAGTTGGGGCAAACTAATTGAGCAATACCTCAAAGGTCGGCGTCAACTTGCTCTAGTGATTCAGTTGGTGGACTCACGCCATGAACCAACCCCCCTTGATATGATGATGGTAGGATGGCTGGATTACTACAAGATCCCCTTTGTTGTTGTTCTCACCAAAGCCGACAAGCTGCCAAGGAGCAAGATGCCAAATTATCTAAAAACTGCGAGATCAGTCTTTTCGCCCTACAAGTATTGCAAAGATGTCGTTCCTTTTTCTTCAATCACAGGTGAAGGCAAGTCGACTGTTCTGCATATCATCTCTCAATTCGTGTAGAACCCCAGCCATGCAATCCCGCGTATGTCCCGCCGAGCCAAAGGTGAATGTGCGGATCAGAAATCTATGAAGAAACGTCTGTTCACTCCAGGTCCAACTCCAATTCCGGAACGTGTCATGCTCAGGATGGCTGAGCCGATTATCCATCATCGCAGCCCTGAGTTCGGCGAGATTATGAAGCGTGTCGGTCGCAATCTTAAATATGTGTTTCAAACTGAGCATCCAGTGCTGACACTTACCTGCTCGGGGACAGGGGCCATGGAGGCAACCTTTGTCAGCCTGTTTTCACCAGGCGATACGATCATAGCAGTAAACGGAGGGAAGTTCGGTGAGCGATGGGTGAAAATGCCGCGGTCACTTGGCTTGAATGTCGCTGAGATAAAAGTCCCATGGGGGAAGGCCGTTCAGCGAGAACAGATTCTCGATGCCATCCAAAACAACCCGAAGGTAAAAGCGGTCTATCTCATCCACAGTGAAACATCCACAGGCACTGCTACGGACGTGAAAGAGATCGCACGAGTCATCCGGGAAAAATCCCCGGCGCTCGTCTGTGTCGATGGGATTACAGCCATAGGTGCACATGAGCTACGATTCGATGAGTGGGGTATCGACGTTTGTGTTGCGGGGTCGCAAAAAGGGCTGATGATCCCTCCGGGACTTTCCTTCGTTGCACTCAGCCGCCGGGCGGTCGCTGCCATGGAATCCTCTACACTTCCTAAATTTTATTTCGATCTTCGGAAGGCGCTCGCATCATTCGAAAAACATGATACTCCCTGGACGCCGGCAGTGTCATTGATTATCGGTTTGGACGCTGCGCTCGAAATGATCACAGCTGAAGGGATTGAAAACGTCTGGGCTCGCCACAGACGACTATCAGGGGCGCTGCGGTCAGGAATAGACGCGATTGGACTCAAGCTCTTTTCAGAATCTCCATCGTTCGCCGTAACGCCTGTTTGGGTACCACAAGGTGTTGAGTGGAAGGCATTAAACAAGGCTCTCAAGATAGACAACGGTATTACAATTGCCGGTGGACAAGAGGATTATGCCGGCAAGATCTTTCGCATTTCCCATCTTGGTTATTACGATGACCTTGATATGATTGCCGTCGTTGGTGCATTGGAAAGAGCGTTAGTTGCCCAGAAATATCCCTTCGAAATCGGTGCGGGATTGTCAGCAGCACAGAATGCATTGCTCGTTGGGGAGCCAAGCACGATAGACCAAGTATGATGGTCTCGTCTGGACATGCCAATGGCACAGCCAGGCCTAAGTTCGCATGAAAATACTGGTGAGTGACAATTTAGAGCAGAGTTGTATCGACATTCTCAATGGGGAAGGGTTTGACGTTGATAGCAAGCCTGGCATCTCTGCGGATGACTTGAAGAAAATCATTGGTGTGTATGACGGACTTGTAGTTCGTAGCGCCACGAAGGTTAGTTCAGATGTCATTGCCTCGGCTACGAACTTGAAGGTAATTGGCAGAGCAGGAACCGGGGTTGATAACATAGAGGTAGATGCTGCAACGCGGCGCGGTATTCTTGTAATGAATACCCCAGGCGGTAATACTATTTCTGCTGCGGAGCATACATTGTCCATGTTGCTCTCCCTTGCTCGAAATATTCCGCAAGCTCACAGAAGCCTAACTGAAGGGCGGTGGGAACGGAAAAAGTTCATCGGCACGGAAGTCTTGGAGAAAACTATTGGCATTATCGGTTTGGGCAAAATCGGCCGAGAAGTGGCTCTCCGGTGCCAGGCGTTGAGGATGAAAACTATTGGATATGATCCTCTCTTGGGGAGAGATGTCGCACTGAAGTTCAAAATAGAACTCGTGAGCCTCGACGAGGTCTACCGACGGTCAGACTTCATCTCCGTGCACACACCCCTGACGAATGAGACAAGGGGGATTCTGAATGATAAGACGCTTGCCAAGTGTAAGAAAGGGGTTCGCATAATTAATTGTGCTCGTGGTGGTATCGTCGATGAGCAGGCGCTGCTCCGAGGTCTCAATTCAGGACACGTTGCCGGTGCAGCTCTTGATGTGTTTGAAAAGGAGCCGCCTACCGACAACCCTCTCTTGGCACATGAAAGGGTCATAGCTACTCCTCATCTAGGGGCCTCAACGGAGGAGGCTCAGGAGAAAGTTGCGATTCAAATCGCTCACCAACTTGCGGACGCCCTTCATGCTCGCGGATACGCCGGTGTGGTTAACGGCGCTGCTCTGCAATTGACTATGAAAGAAGAGGTGAGGCCGTTTCTTTCCCTGGCGGAGAAAATGGGAAGTCTCGTTGCCCAGATGGCCACCGGCAAACTAAAGAAGATAATTATTGGCGCCTCGGGTGAACTGGTCTGCTCCTCACTAGAATTATTGAAGGCGGGAATTCTCAAAGGTATTCTTTCGCACGCCCTACCCGATCCGGTGAATTTTGTCAATGCACCGATGCTAGCCAAAGAAATGGGCCTTGCAATCACTGAGCAACGTGATGTGGATGGTGAGACCTTTACAAATCTATTGCGCCTTCGATACGAGACAGATCGCGCCGCAAAGGAAGTAGCCGGAACAGTCTTCGGGCCGTCGACGATCCGTCTTGTAATGATGGATGGGTTTAGGTTCGAACTAAATCCGGAAGGATATCTCCTTATCTATACAAATGTTGATAAGCCTGGCATGTTGGCCCGTGTCGGATCGATACTAGCTGCACACAACGTCAACATCGCCGGGGTATCGTTGGGACGATCTGCCTTGGGAGCCAATGCCCTTACTCTAATGAATATCGATAGTGATGTTCCCTCAAAGGCGATGCAGGAATTGGTGCAAGTTGCTGGGGTGTCAGACGTTATCGTTGTCAGGCTTAGCTGATCAAGGAATCGGCCTGTAAGACTGTGACTTTTTTCTCGCAACACTTGACAAATTGCACCTTGGTGGTTATATTCTTCTGGTAAAATTATAGAGCACTCTTCTTGCTAAGAGAAAAAGGAGGTGAAGGTACGCGGGGGTCATTGATACAACATTCCAAAACACCATACCAAATCATCTAAGCTGATAAGTCGAATGTGATTCGGCTTTTTCAGGTTTTCAAATCGCGATCGCAGCCCGTTTAATTATTTAC